>NZ_JBFRVX010000764.1:0-352 GCF_041475345.1 Vibrio sp. 10N.222.48.A3
GGCTACCACAACTTCCACCACATCTTTGAGAACGATTACCGCAACGGCATCTACTGGTGGCAATACGATCCTACAAAATGGTTGATCAAGAGTGCTTCTTTGATGGGATTGGCAAGCAAGCTTAAGAAAACCCCTCAAGCTCGTATCGAAAAAGCAGAAGCATCAATGTTACTTAAACGCACGCAGCAAAAGATCATGCATCGTGCCGACAAGCAGCAAATCGCGGACAAACTTCAACAAGAATTCGATGCTCTAGTATCAAACATGAACGAGTATTACGAAGTCAAAAAGCAGCTACTTGAAAGCAAACGCGAAGATGTTGTGAAGAAGTACGAACACTCTCTACTTAAAG
>NZ_JBFRVX010000765.1:0-733 GCF_041475345.1 Vibrio sp. 10N.222.48.A3
GATCCAAAACACCGTGACCGTATCGCATTCATGCGTATCGTATCGGGTACTTACGACCAAGGTATGAAGATGAACCATGTTCGTACTGGTAAGAACGTCAGTATCTCTGATGCAGTAACCTTCATGGCGGGTGACCGTGCTCGTGCTGAAAAAGCATACGCGGGTGACATAATTGGTCTGCATAACCACGGCACAATTCAGATTGGCGATACCTTTACTCAAGGCGAAAGCTTGAAGTTCGCAGGTATTCCTAACTTTGCGCCTGAGCTATTCCGTCGTATTCGTCTGCGCGATCCATTGAAGCAGAAGCAACTTCTAAAAGGCTTGGTTCAGCTTTCTGAAGAGGGCGCGGTTCAAGTATTCCGTCCTTTGCAAAATAACGATCTGATCGTTGGTGCAGTTGGTGTACTTCAGTTTGATGTGGTTGTAGCGCGCTTGAAAGCGGAATACAACGTTGAAGCGATTTACGAAGGTGTGAACGTTGCAACTGCACGTTGGGTTGAATGTGATGACGCTAAGAAACTAGAAGAGTTCAAACGTAAGAGCCAAGCTAACCTAGCGTTAGATGGTGGTGATAACCTATCTTACATCGCACCGACTATGGTGAATTTGAACCTAGCTTCTGAACGTTTCCCAGAAGTTCAGTTCCGAGCGACGCGCGAGCACTAATTACTCTGCGCTCTATTCGAGTTAAACAAAAACGTCTATTGTTCTGCAATAGGCGTTTTTTTAT
>NZ_JBFRVX010000766.1:0-6393 GCF_041475345.1 Vibrio sp. 10N.222.48.A3
AAGGTCAACACGCCCTAACATTGTTGCAAGTAAATTCGCTAGGTTAGATTACTTCTTACCTTGAGTTTGCTTGTCTTCTTCTGTTAGTTCACGAATACGACGGCTGATGTCGCGACGAGCTTTAGAGATCTCTGCACTCTTGATGATGTGATCATCAACGCGGTCTTCGTAGTCAGCTTTCATGTTTTTGATAATGCCTAGGATCTCGTCGTGAGTCATCTCTGGCTTGATGTAATCAAGTAGGTTATCAAGAAGGTCGACACGCTTGCGGTTGTCACGAACTTTCTTTTCGTTGTCTAAAAGTTCACGCTTAAGTTTGTTCTTACGTCGTGCTTGGTTAACAATTTCAAATACGCTGCTCATAGATTCCTTTTCCTAATCGTCAAATACGTTGTCTGGTTCTGATTAAAGCACATCAATTGATGATGTAACAGTATTTAGATCAAAGCAAAAGTAAGGTTGTTTAATTATTCGTCACTCTCTCTAACGTGTGATTGTTTTTATCTTACCGTTCAAGTTAGTATCCCATCTAGATACTGCATTGATACGACATGTGAAATGAATCAACAACAATTGGAAACAGAAGATTTGGGCGACGATGTCGTTGAATCTTCGGCAGAACAAAATAAGCTTCGTGATGCGTATGTACAAGAGCGCACTAATTTGGAAGTCGTGGAAATAGAGCTAAATCGTTCTAAGATCATAATGATTGATGAACAAGGCAGAAAGAAACGAGTACCGATTTTGTCTGAGCATTAGCCATGACTGGCTGCATTGTTAAATGTTGAGATGGAATTATCAAAATAATAAAAAGGAAAAACGATGAACACAGTACTTTCCCCAATTGAAGCGAGAATTATCGGTTGTTTGATCGAGAAAGAAGTGACTACTCCAGATCATTACCCACTGACACTAAATAGCTTAACAACGGCTTGTAATCAAAAGAGTAACCGTGAACCAGTGCTCTCTCTGTCTGAGTCAGACGTTTTAGATGCGGTTGATGGTTTGATAGGACGTCGTATGGTGAGCGATGAAAGCAGCTTCAACAGCCGAGTTAATAAGTATCAGCACCGTTTCTGCAACACTGAATTTGGTGATCTGCAATTTACAGAGCAAGAGCGTGCAATCATCTGCTGCATGCTGCTTCGTGGGGCCCAAACCCCGGGTGAGCTTCGTACTCGAACTGGTCGTCTTGCAAACTTTAGCGATGTGAAAGAAGTTGAATCAATACTCGAAAAACTCGCGGCAAGAGAAGCGGGTGTGTTAGTCGTGAAGTTACCACGAGAAGCGGGTAAACGAGAATCACGCTACCAACACTTACTGAGCGGCGAAGTAGACATTGAAGCGTTTGCGACGGCATCGGTAAGCGCTGTTTCATCATCTGCAACCAGTGAAAAGTTTGAAGAACTTGAATCAGAAGTCGCGAGCTTACGTGAAGAAGTGGCAGAGCTTAAGGCTCTGGTTGAATCACTGCTTTAAATGTCGGAATCTGACAAAAATGCGGATTGGGTCGTGTATTTGATCCGCAATCGACACAATGCCCTTTATTGTGGAGTGACGAATAACTTAGAACGTCGATTCGAACAACATCAAACGGGCAAAGGTGCAAAAGCCTTAAAAGGTAAAGGCCCACTTAAGCTGGTTTGGAGTATTGGTGTTGGGTCAAAAAGTGAGGCGTTAAAGACCGAATACGCGATCAAACAATTACCTAAATCTCGTAAAGAAAAATTAGTATCACTCAAACTAATCATTGAGTGGCAACAAGACAAAATTCAGTATATTCCAGTATCGTAACTTATCGTTAGAGTTCTTATTCTCGGCTGAATGTTAGTCACGTTAATTGTTGCAAGGTTACCACTTAAGTTATTGATTAAATGGTAATGTTTTTACTTTCAATTGAGTTGTTTTATCTTAGGACTCATTAATCTTAGTCTCTATTCCAAATTTACACACTGCACATTTAGAATGACATTCCAATTAGTATTAGACGCTATCATTTATCCTCGTTGTCCTACATAATATCTTTCAGCCATACAAAGAGATGGTGTCATGCTAGGTTAAAAAAATGAGCCAAAGTAGCTCATATAAAACGAGAAAAATATGAAACGTTTACTTATATTATTGGGAGTTGCCGTGTTTTCTGCGTCTGCTCTCTCCCACGGTACCCACGTCCTGAATGGCTATTGGGAATATCAGGATTACCTCACTAAATTTCCAGAGCAAAAAGCATTGACCGATAAAATGGTTGAAGCTGTGCAAAATCCCCCTGTGCCATTGAGGCAAGTTCAGGATGAACCTATCACGATTTCAGTTGTGTACCCGGGGCAACAGATCTCTGATTATTGGGTTCGTAATATCCAAGCCTTTGAGAAACGCCTAGATAAATTGAGGATCAATTATCAAATAAATCAGGTTTTTACTCGTGATAATGCTAACCCCTCTCAGCAGAGTATCTCTTTGCAAGAAGCGATTGAAAATAAAACGGATTATTTGATTTTCACGTTAGAGACGACGCGACACCGTAAGTTTATTGAACATGTGTTGAGCTCAACGGACACCAAGTTGATTTTGCAAAATATTACCACACCAGTACGTGCATGGGCCGATAGGCAGCCGTTCATGTACGTGGGTTTCGACCATATGACGGGGAGTTTAAAGCTAGCGGATTACTTCAAACAAGTGAGTGAACCGGACAGCAAGTATTCTGTGTTATATCGTTCTGAAGGTTATATTAGTGATGCTCGTGGAGATACCTTTATCCATGATGTGAATTCTGATACTAACTTTGCTCTTAAGTCGTCGTTTTACACAAAATCAAGTAAAGAGAGCGGTTACCAAGCAGCTAAAATCAGCCTAGCTAACGATAAGGATCTAAACTTTATTTATGCATGCTCAACGGATGTTGCTCTGGGCGCAGCAGAAGCTATTCGAGAATCTGGTCGAGATGTCTTAGTTAATGGCTGGGGAGGCGGCTCTGCAGAATTGGAAGCTATAGCAAGGGGCGACTTAGATGTTACGGTCATGCGCATGAATGATGATACGGGTATTGCGATGGCAGAGGCAATTAAATGGGATCTTACCGGGTTGGAAGTTCCTACCGTTTATTCAGGTGAGTTTGAAATTGTGACTAAAGAGGATTCTCCAGATCGTATTTTAGAACTTAAGCAGCGAGCATTTAGGTACTCAGACCAATAATGAAAAAAAGCTACGCCATTACACCAAAGAACACTTTAGCCAAATTAATTACGCGTATCATTATTTTAGTGATTGGCGTGATGGCGCTTGGCGTGCTTATTCATAACTATGAAACAAGCAGTAGGATCGTTAAGCAAGAGACGAATAGAACGGTTAAGCAAACTTCTAGCTTGATCCAAAACATGTTCGATTATCGATTGTCAGTGCTGCAAATCCATCAAGACAGTAGCTCACACAGTGAAACTTTAAGGGAGTATTTTGATACCAACAATGAAGAGGCTCTGAGCTACTTTTTTTATGGTGTTGACCAACGTGAGCCTGATTATGCTCCTGATTTGCGTTTTGTTTCAACTTATAATGGTTTAGCTTGGGAAGATGGCAATGGGCAGTTCTATGGTTTGGATGAATCTAGTTTAAAACATATATCTGATGAGGTCGCTTTTAGCAGTAACTGGCACTTCATTCAGCTGACTACGGATATCGGTAAGCGTCATTTGTTGGCTCGTCGAACCCCTATTGTTGATAACAAAACCGGTGAAGTTCTAGGGCAGCTTTATGTCGCTATTGTGCTCGACAACAATTTTTCATTGGCTGAATCTATCCAGCAAGGCAGCAATTGCGAAAATATCGTTATTGAAGCGCATGGTACTCCGGTGACATCGACATTCAGTGGCGATGAAAGCTATACGATAAAAGACGTCCTCAGCTATGAAATGTACGAGCAGCTACCTCGTCATTTCGTCACTATTGCAACCATTAAGATCAATGCTGTTGAAACCCCCCTAACCATTCGCGCGATCCAGAAAAACACTAACCTCATTGCACTCGAAGATAATTATGAACGTACCATCATTGTTATGATTGTGGTGATCATCATCATGTCTTTCCTTGCGCGATCTTGGATTCAAAGAAGAGTCGCGGCAGAACTTGATAAGTTAATGGAATTCACTCGTTCTGCAAGTGGTAATGAAGAGTTCAGCAAGTTTGATGGTTCAAATATTTTCGAATTTCACCACATTGGCTGCACGTTGGAAGATACTTTTGAGCGCTTATCTGAGCAACACCAAAAATTTCAAGATCTGTTTAATTTTGCGCATTCTCCAATTTTGGTTTGGTCCGAAAAAGGTGACTTAATTCAGATGAACCCAGCGGCTCGTATGGCGCTATTTGATGAAGATGATAACTATGGTGCAATGGCTCGAGAGTTTGAGCTCCGTATGTTGCCGAATATCCAGATGGTGGTTCAAGGCTCTAAACTAACGGGCATTAACGTGCCAATCGGCGAGAAGGTTTTTCGCTGGAACATGTCTGCAATCCGAGTTGAACACGGCATTACCGGTGTGGTGGTGCAAGGTCAAGATATTACTAAACTTATAGAAGCAGAAAGACAGGCAGATCGAGCGCGTGAAGAGGCAGAGCATCTTGCCAGTGTGCGTGCAGACTTCCTCGCTAAAATGAGTCACGAAATTCGTACGCCATTGAATGGTATCCTCGGTGTCTCTCAGTTGCTTAAACGTTCAATACACGATGAAGATAACCGTGATCAGGTTGATGTACTTTGCCATAGTGCAGAACATCTACTGGCGGTACTAAACGATATTTTGGACTTCTCTAAGATAGAGCAGGGACAATTTAATATTCAGAAGAAAGATTTCCTCTTAGGAGAGTTAGTTAACACCTTAGATAGCATCTATCGCCCACTTTGTGAGGATAAATCCGTCGAGTTCACCATTGTGAATCACTTGGTTGATGACATCAAAATACACACCGACCAGGTTCGCTTGAACCAGATCATGTTTAATTTACTGAGCAACGCCCTTAAGTTCACTCATCAAGGCAGTATTTCCGTCAGTTTTGAAATCGAAAGTATCTTGAATACTGATTACGCTAGCTTGATTGTTCGAGTAAAAGACAGTGGCATCGGTATTGATGAGAGTAAGATCGATGCTATTTTTGAACCTTTTGTTCAAGCAGAAGAAACGACGACTCGGGAGTATGGCGGTTCAGGACTTGGGCTTACGATTGTAAAGAATCTTGTCGATATGCTGGAGGGAGACATTCAAGTCCGAAGCGTTAAAGATCAGGGGTCTGAGTTCATTGTAGAAATCCCAGTGGAGTTACACTCCAAGCCTCTGTTAGCCGACGTTAAGAAACAAGCCGACATGGAGCCTGAGGCGTTGTTTAATCGTTCGTTGAAAGTGCTGCTAGTGGAAGATAATCACACCAACGCCTTTATCGCACAGGCATTTTGCAAAAAGTATGGGATGGTGGTTACTTGGGCAAAAGGTGGCTTGGAAGCGATAGAGCTAGCAAAAAGCACGGTTTACGATCTTATCTTAATGGATAATCAACTCCCTAATCTGGGTGGAATTGAAACCACTCAGCAACTAAGAGAGCAAATTGGCGTAACAGCTCCGATTTATGCGTGTACTGCCGATGCTCAAGAGTCAACAAGAGAAAGGTTCATGGCTGCTGGAGCAAATTATGTGATCGTAAAACCGATAAAAGAAGCGTCGTTGCACAAAGCTTTTGTTCATTTCAAACAACTGTACTGGGATGATACTCAGCATTAAGTCGAAGCTAGAAAGTGAGTCACTGATTCAAGGAAACAACGGCTTACTCTTGCTGAAAAACAAGATACACTGCTTCAGATATGTACTTGATGGAGAAATATTAAATGGAACTGCAAACCTTATTGAATACTCTGGCTGATACCCCAGAAAGCGTGCAATTTGAAGACACAATAAAAGTGATAGAAGCTCATTATGATTTTGCTGAGAGTGAATTTCGTAATGGCGATGTAGTGAATGCCGCTGGGCAGAATAATGGTTCGTGTAAGATTTTTGCTTTTGGTTTAGAGCAAGGTCTATCTGCAGAGCAAATACTTGCTTGTTTTGGTCAATTTTATCGTAATGACGTATTAGGTTTTCCCGAGAACACTGACCATCAAAATATTCGTAACTTCATGACTCATGGCTGGAGCGGAGTACAGTTTTCTCAGCCTGCGCTGATTGCAAAATCGAAGTAACCACTAACTAGATAACTATTAGTAAGTAGTAAGTAGTAAGTAGTAGGTCGAAACTTAATGTCGTATCTTGAAGCGAGAGAACAACCTCTCGCTTTTTTGTATATGATGAACAGGCTCGTAAGCTGCTGAGTAGCTTTGTAAGCTATTGATTATGTTTGCAAGCTTTTGAT
>NZ_JBFRVX010000767.1:0-900 GCF_041475345.1 Vibrio sp. 10N.222.48.A3
TGGACACACAGGAGTTTAGCGAATTATGAGTTTTTACAAGCAAGCGCAAAAACAAGCAGTAGCGATAAAAATTGGTGATCGCTTCTTCTGTGGTTTTGGGAAGAAGCAGCGAGTTCAAACAGCTTGGAGCCTTGCAGGAGCAAGCCTGTATTTGAGTGTTTATGACGACAAGGTAAAAGAGATTCTCGCTACGTTAGAAGAAAAGAAGAAGAAACCAGAAGTGATATTTGTTGAGGTGGCAGCATGAGTGATGTGACTTTTAGACCTGCTAAATCGACAGCTGACTTGCCTATCACTTCTCCAATACATAAGCCCTGCCCTGATATGGCAGGCATGGAGAACCCAGATCCAAAGAAACGAGAGCGAGCGCGCTTTTTAGTGTCGAAGTTGCGCGAAAAACACGGCATTAAAAAGCGTGTTAAGGGTAACTCTCAGCCAATGAATTATGTGTGTAGCGAAAACGGGTGCGCTGAACCTTGGGGCTCGGTAAGTAATGCGAATCCAGGGAATGTGAAGCAGTAAATGAGAAGTTATATCGCAGTCCAAGCTATTCATAATTGCGCCAAGTGCCAAAGTAGCGAAGTGTTTTGTGAACAAAGTTTAGATGACACCCCAAAACATTATGTTGCCTGTAATCAGTGTGGGCATGAGGGCAATGCTGCGCAAAATTACAACCAAGCTGTAACTGAATGGAATTACCCGTCCGATAAAAAAAGCATTCGAAGTTACAAGGAATACTAAGTGTACCCATTATTTGCTCGTGAATTTTTACCTCGATTACCTCGCATTGTTCAAGATGATGTGAGGTTTCAGGTTTCCCGCCGTAAACGTCGTACCAACGCGACTCAACAGAACATCGACCGATTCACTAATGACTCAGTTAAACACGCACTCAAGTAC
>NZ_JBFRVX010000768.1:0-2175 GCF_041475345.1 Vibrio sp. 10N.222.48.A3
TTGTGAGGAAAAGGAATGCCTCTAAAAGTTAAGCTGATTTTGCTGACGCTACTCCCGTTGCTGATTGTAACGGCGAGCATTAGTTGGATCTCGTTACACCAAACTAAGACGTTGGGTGAGAAAGAGGTCGAAATCTTCCGAGACAGCTTAATTAAGTCGCGTGAAAACGCCCTCAAAGACACTGTTGATCTCGCATTTGATGCCATCGAACATATCTACAACGATCCCGATATCCAAGAAGCACAAGCCAAAAGAGAAGTTCGAACCATATTGTCTAAACTAAGGTATGGCTCTGACGGTTACTTCTTTGCGTATGATCGCCACGGAACCAATTTGGTTCATCCAATCCAGCCAGAGTTGATAGGGCAAAACTTACTTCAACTGCAAGATGAAGATGGCGACTTTCTGATAGAAGCCTTGTTAAGAGAAGCACAAACAGGCGGAGGATTTCACCAATATTTGTGGCAAAAACCTTCGACAGGTGAGGTGGTATCGAAGCTGAGTTACGCCGCTTGGTTAGAGCGCTGGGACTGGATGATTGGCACCGGCTTGTATATTGAGGATGTGCATCAAGAAGTGGCCTCGATGCAGGCCGCAATTAACAAGAATATTGAAACCACGTTCTTTTCGATTGTGGTGATTCTGAGTGTGACGGTCGCGGTCATCATTGTACTGACGTTGGCCATTAACATGCATGAACATCGGATAGCGGATAACAACTTGAAGGAACTAGCTCATAAGACGGTGATGTTTCAAGAGGACGAAAAGAAGCATCTAGCGCGTGAGTTGCATGATGGTATTAACCAGTTATTAGTGTCGAGTCGCTGTCACTTAGAACTGCTCGGTAATAAGCTACAAAGCGAAGACCTTAAAGTGCATTTGAATAAGTCTCAGCATTCACTGATGCGGGCAATCGAAGAGGTGAGGCATATTTCGCATCAACTTCGACCAAGTTCATTGGATGATATCGGCTTAGAAGCGGCGTTGTCTTCGCTGTTATTAGACTTTCAGGCGCACTCGAGCATTGAAGTGGAAACCTTGTTTAATACGCAGCCGGGAAAGTTGAAATCAGAAGCTGCGACGACTTTATATCGAGTGGTGCAAGAGTCACTGAATAATATAGAGAAACACGCACAAGCGACCAAAGTAACGGTTATCGCACAGCAAATTGGAAATGTGTTGCAGTTGCTCATCCAAGACGATGGAGTCGGTTTCAATACCTATAAAGCAATGGAAAAGCGAGGTATTGGGTTACGTAACATGAGAGAACGGGTGGAGTTCATCGGTGGTGACTTTGAATTGATGAGTGAGGTTGGCTTTGGAACGGAAATTACAGTGTTACTGACACTAGAGGGATTAGTGAATGAGTGAAGTTATTCGAGTTGTGATTGCAGATGATCACCAAGTGGTACTGGATGGCTTTATGGCGAGATTAGAACTCGAGCCTGATATTAGCGTGATAGGTACAGCCAGCAATGGATTAGAAGCCGTTGAAGTGGTTAAAGACTTGCGCCCTGATGTGGTGTTGATGGATATCAGCATGCCTATCATGAATGGTATTGATGCCACTCACCTGATTAAAGAGGAAGATCCTCAAGCTAAGGTGCTGATGCTGACCATGCATAACAACCGTGAATACATCATGAAGGTGATGCAATCGGGTGCTGTCGGCTATATGTTGAAAGAAATTTCGGCTGAAAAAATGGTGCAGGCAATCAAGACGGTCAATCAAGGCTCAACCTATTTCTGTGAAAAAGTGACTCAGAACTTGTTTACTCAGCCTATTACTCCCACACAATCTGTGAAGAACCCATTGAGTAGGCGTGAGGAAGCTGTGTTGAAATTAGTGGCTAAAGGGGAGAGCAGTAAAGAGATCGCGAAGGGATTAAATATCAGTTACCGAACGGTTGAAACCCATAGACAAAATATCAAGCATAAGCTCGACATTCACTCTACGGCAGAGCTTGCCAAGTATGCTGTTAGCTCTGGGCTTGTTGAGTGATGTTACGCTAAATTACAGTGAATGTGTAATTTAATTACCAAATGTGCCGTTTACACCCGTTTTTTGATGGTTTTTTTAGTATTTTTGCGACGAGTTGTTATTCTTCCTTTCGAAATTTAAGTGCCAAATGCAATGTTGCAAATTGTGCGCTACTAATTAGAGAGGATGCATGG
>NZ_JBFRVX010000769.1:0-620 GCF_041475345.1 Vibrio sp. 10N.222.48.A3
ATGTTTATTCCGCTTCGCTCTACTGCAGAGAAAAGTGTCTTTGAAAAAGATCTCGAATACCCTTTGGCCTTGGGGCAACTCACCAAACAAATGATACATTGGCAGCGTTCAAAGACGCCTATCCCAGGGTTTCGTGTCCATCCGATTGACCCCGAAACCCTCCCCAAAGACACGTCGCCACTGGCCATTATTCCGCAGACCCTTTTTGTAGGCCGCCCCTTCTCAGGGCTTATTTATCAAGTTAAAAACCAATCCAATGACACCGTCACTCTGACCGAAGCGCAATTTTACAGTTACGCCAGTCGGAGCGCCTCACTTGACCGTTATACCTTACCCCCAGGTGAATCTACACATCTGTACATCATCACAGGAGGTCGCGAATGAAACGATTGAAACAGTGGCTTTTTAGAGAGTCAGACTTAGAGGATGGAGTGCTCGCCAATGACCAAAGTAAGCAGCGTAACCAAATACTCAGCCTGTTAGCCGTTGCGCTCTTAGTCGCAGTTTTTTTTGCGTTTAAAGCCTTTAAACAACCTCGAACCTCGCTAGATACTGCGAAAGAAGTCGTTGAGCCAGCCCCCAATTTTGGGGAAATCATTACTGATGATTTTACCGACAAA
>NZ_JBFRVX010000770.1:0-1099 GCF_041475345.1 Vibrio sp. 10N.222.48.A3
GTTGTGTATCAGCATTGCTGACGATACGCCTTGATCACTGAAGTGGTCGCGGGCTTGGTTAACACTCAAAAACTTCATTGGGTGCTGGTGGTCGTCTTTGATTAACTGCTTTTGCTCGCCAATGATTTGGTAAGCCAAGTAGATCCCGCCTTCAAATGATTCAATGAGTAGATTCATAACAAACTCCATGTTGTTCTCGATAGTTCTTTGTTTCTGTATCTACGTTGATGGTTGTTTGAAGGTTCATGTGTGTTAAAAATGAAAAAACCAGAAGCTCAGCTTCTGGTTTATTAATAAGTAATCAAATTAACTCAAAGGTTAGTTGATTTTCTGCATGATGCTAACACGGCCTGTTGTTGATCCGTCTGGAGTCATTTTACGGCGAGTTAGCAACCCTTCATCCCAGTTGGTACCAGCAGGTTGGTATTCCCATTTAATGATGTATTCTTGGTTATTACCATTTGCATCAACAGGACATTTATCTCCTGAACCAGGAATATAACCATTGTCAGTATCATCACAGAAGCGCACAACTGAGTTTAAATCTGTCAGGGTTGCTTTTGATTCACGTCCCGAAATGTTAAACCACCAATAGTCAATTGCAGCAAGCTCTTCATAGGTATACTTCTTGCCTGAGTCTTCAAGATCTGCCGGTGAGTTTGCATTGCACTCTTTCCCTGATACGGTAGCGCCCTCAGAATCAAATACCATTCTCATGACAGCATTTTGTCCATCAGCACAAATCTGAGTGGTATCCCAAGAGCCAGTAAAGTCTACGTACCTTTCGTCGCTAGGTGTTTCTACGTGATAGTAGAAATTCAAACTTTCTTCGATGCGATTCTTTCCACTAGATTCGTTTGATGGGTCGTTTAACTCAGTTTTTGAACGAATTTGTGTGTATATTTTTGTAATTGGGTCATAGCTACCAGAAAGGGTTTCATATTGGTATGAAGGGTCTGCATCGCCTTCATCTCGATCATCTTCCAGTTTATTTGGCGTGTAGTGGTTGAGGATTTGTTGATTCCCTTCAATGAAAGGTACCTCATCGTAACGTCCTGGCTTAGGTGTGGTATTTTCTTTGCTTTTATCAAGCAGAAGG
>NZ_JBFRVX010000771.1:0-2170 GCF_041475345.1 Vibrio sp. 10N.222.48.A3
GCTGAAGCTGTCTTTGCCGTAGAAATGGTGAAAGCAGACAAGCAACTCGAAAAACAAAAAATGGCGAAACAGTTGCTTGATACTCTATTCCCTTTAGAGGCGGGTTCACACGAAGATGCAGTGAGCTACGAGATTGATTATCGACATGTTCAGGTTTACTTCAAAAACGGCGAGCACACCGGCTTGAAAAGAGCGAAGCACTTTGTCGCTTATGCGGGTGATAAATCTAAACCATCGTCAATTCTATTTCGAGACGAGAGCGGTACCCATGTTGAAGTGACGATAGGTGCTCGCAAAGGAACTGGTAATTTAGAGTTGGTGAACATCGAAGACATTCAATTAGAGACATGCACCACGTTTGGCCAAACTGAAGCGAACCTCTCTTCTGGTATTCGCCACTGGGTTAGCTTAGTGAAGGGTGATGAAAGCGGCCGACCAAGCGCCTCGAGTGAAGATAAAGAGTTCACTGAAAAGAATGGCGAAGATTACAACCTAGGCTTTTGCTTCGCGATTTAATGTACTGCCTTTGAAATGTGCAGTTCTGTGGCGAGAAGCGTAGCAAGACATAGCACTGACATTTAAATACTGATTTCTCTTTTACCTTTGGTAATTTCCCCGCCCCTATAGCGGGGCTTTTTTATTAGAGCTATAAATAAATCAGGCTATTGTTAATATTATCTGTAGAAAGTTTGCATGAGATTTTACGGTGCGTCATTTTAATTTAACATGTTGTATTTTAATGTTTTTTTCTGTTTGTTTTATTCTGCTTTTATTGGGTTAACTATCACTATCAATGGTAGTCTGGGTAACTATTGAGCTAAAACTCAGTCAAAATGCTTCGACCTGTGCTATAATGCGCGCCTTGGGATTGAGCCAGTAAGTCCATTTATCACCAACCATTGTGATTTTTATCGCCTCTATTTAGGTGGTGCGGCGAGCCAATCAAGTAGTAATTGGATATGGAGAGCGTCCTTATATTCGTTGATTCGGATATGTGAACATCATAATTTATGAGTTTTAAATCAAAAAAATACAGTATCGATTCTACTGACTATCAAGTTGGTCAAGATAACGTCAGTAAATGGGGCATGGATGTCCACAACACCGTCTTCATAGCCTCAGTAGGCTTATCTCTTCTCTTCATCATCACTCTTCTTGCTCTTCCTCCAGCAGACGCTAAAGCTGCTATTGATTCTATTAAGGGTGCTGTTTTATCAAAGTTTGACTTCCTGTTTATGTGGGGAGCTAACATCATGCTAGCGTTTGCTGTTGTTCTAGCATTTTCACCGTTGGGCAAGATTCGTCTAGGTGGCGAAGATGCGACGGCGGACTATTCGATGTCATCTTGGATTGCGATGTTATTCGCAGCCGGTATGGGTATCGGGCTTATTTTCTGGGGTGTTGCTGAGCCAACCGCGTTCTTCACGAACTGGTTCGGAACACCATTAGATGCGGAACCTTTTACAGAAGCAGGCCGTGAACTGGCACTTGGTGCAACCGTATTCCACTGGGGCTTTCATGCATGGGCTATCTATGGCATGACGGCGCTTTGTCTAGCGTACTTTGTTTACAACAAAGGCTTACCGCTATCAATGCGTTCTGTGTTTTACCCAATACTGGGTGAACGAGTTTGGGGTAAAACAGGTGATGTGATCGACGTACTAACGGTACTGGTTACTCTGTTTGGCCTTGCGACTTCATTGGGCCTAGGTGGTACGCAAGCAGCAAGTGGTATTAGCCACGTGTTTGGCTTGGAAAACAACATCTACCTTCAGCAATCTATTATCGTTTTGATTATGGGTTTGGCGATCATCTCTGTTATGCGTGGCATGGACGGTGGTGTTAAGTTCCTAAGTAACCTGAACATGGTTATAGCGTTCGTATTCCTTGGTCTTATCGCTGTATTGAACTTTACGACAGTGCTTGATTCTGTGGCGACTGCGGCAACGGGCTATGTGAAAAACATCGTAGCTTTGAGCCAAAGTGCGGGTCGTGAAGACACAACATGGCTGCATGGTTGGACTGTGTTCTACTGGGCATGGTGGGTTGCGTATGCACCATTCTTCGGTATGTTCGTAGCGCGCATTTCTAAGGGCCGTACGGTTCGTGAGTTCCTACTTTGCGTACTGATTATCCCAACATTGGTAACGTCGGCTTGGATGTCGATCTT
>NZ_JBFRVX010000772.1:0-270 GCF_041475345.1 Vibrio sp. 10N.222.48.A3
TCATGAGAAAGTTGATTTCTTTGATATGGTTGAAAAAGCCAGTGAGTCTTCTAGAAGAATATTTGAGAATATATTTCAGCAAATTGAAGATTTTTGTGTAACAAATAAGTGGCAACCACTTCAACATGGTCGAGAGTATTATTTTGATGAATACCTTGATGAAGATGTTTTACTCAATGTTTTACCAAGAGATAAGGATGGGCTAGTTGCGCTAAAGAAAGCAATGAATCTAATCTTAGGTAACAAAAAAATATAACAAACTGTTCAAGA
>NZ_JBFRVX010000773.1:0-3349 GCF_041475345.1 Vibrio sp. 10N.222.48.A3
GGGTGGATCTTGTTCTTAATACCGTCAAGGCCAGCCATAAGCATTGCTGAGTAGCATAGGTATGGGTTAGCTGCTGGGTCACCAAAACGTAGCTCGATACGACGTGCTTTCGGGCTTGGTACTACTGGGATACGGATGGAAGCAGAACGGTTACGTGCTGAGTAAGCAAGCATTACAGGTGCTTCGAAACCAGGTACAAGACGCTTGTATGAGTTCGTTGATGGGTTAGCAAATGCGTTGATTGCGCGAGCGTGCTTGATTACACCACCGATGTAGTAAAGAGCCATTTCAGATAGGCCGCCGTACTTATCACCAGCAAACAAGTTTTGTCCATCTTTGTTCAATGACATGTGAACGTGCATGCCAGAACCGTTGTCACCAACTAGTGGCTTAGGCATGAATGTCGCTGTTTTGCCAAATGCGTGCGCAACGTTGTGTACAACGTACTTGTAGATTTGAGTCTCATCCGCTTTTGTTGTTAGCGTGTTGAAGCGAGTTGCGATTTCGTTTTGACCCGCAGTTGCAACTTCGTGGTGGTGAGCTTCAACAACTAGGCCCATCTCTTCCATTACTAGACACATTGCTGAACGGATATCTTGAGATGAATCGACAGGAGCTACTGGGAAGTAACCGCCTTTAACGCCAGGACGGTGACCTTTGTTACCGCCTTCGATGTCAGAACCTGTGTTCCAAGCGGCTTCTACATCATCAATCTTGAAGAAAGAACCAGACATGTCGTTTGAGAACTTAACGTCATCGAATAGGAAGAATTCTGGCTCTGGACCCACTAGAACTGTGTCTGCGATACCCGTAGAACGTAGGTATTCTTCAGAACGTTTAGCGATAGAGCGTGGGTCACGGTCGTAGCCTTGCATTGTTGCAGGCTCAAGGATGTCACAACGGATGTTTAGCGTTGCATCTTCTGTGAATGGGTCCAGTACAGCAGAAGCTGCGTCTGGCATCATTACCATGTCAGATTCATTAATGCCTTTCCACCCAGCTACTGAAGAGCCGTCAAACATTTTGCCTTCTTCGAAGAAGTCTGCATCAACTTGGTGAGAAGGAATAGAGATGTGCTGCTCTTTACCTTTTGTATCAGTAAAACGTAAGTCGATAAATTTAACTTCGTTCTCTTGGATCAGGGATAGTACATTTTCTACTGACATCTTGGATAACCTCCAGTGTTATTAATTCGGTATTAGCTCGATTCGGTTGAAACCAGCATTGATTAATGTCTATACGTGCATTAATCGATGCTGATTTATCTATAGCCAAAAACGTGCCAAAAAAATTATTCCATTAATTTCAATGATTTACTTGTTTTCTTTATTTGCGAACTCTGACTTTTGCACCAAAATGATCTTTGATTGCACGGTATTGGTGCAACTGTTTATCTGTGCACCAATATGAGACATAAGCGAACACCATTCAGCAATGAATTGCCTAAGTTGTCAATCCACTTTTGTTATTTTACCTGAGATTTGGTTGCCCACTTCGCGGGTGATACTTTTCGATAACCCTACGAATTAGTCGACTAGACACTGTACGGAACCAAAGTTAAGCGGATATGAATCGCTAATAAAGAAAAAAGCCTTGGTTCAGATCACATATTTCTGGGTTTTTGTCTAGAATCTGGTATATTATTGACCGTTTTTTAAATCAAGCTAGCGGTTATTATCCAAACTTTTGAGATAAGTGACGGCTACTTTTATGAGTGAATCGAGAATCCATGTCTACTCCACAGATTGATAAGTTAAGAAATATCGCGATCATCGCGCACGTTGACCACGGTAAAACGACTTTGGTTGATAAACTACTACAACAGTCAGGCACTCTTGAGTCTCGTGGTGAAGCTGAAGAGCGTGTCATGGATTCGAATGACATCGAAAAAGAGCGTGGCATTACAATCCTTGCGAAGAACACAGCAATCAACTGGAATGATTACCGCATCAACATCGTAGATACTCCGGGACACGCGGACTTCGGTGGTGAAGTTGAGCGTATCATGTCTATGGTTGATTCTGTTCTGCTTATCGTTGACGCAGTTGATGGTCCAATGCCTCAAACTCGTTTCGTAACGCAAAAAGCATTCGCACACGGTCTTAAGCCAATCGTTGTAATCAACAAGATTGACCGCCCAGGCGCTCGTCCTGATTGGGTTATGGATCAAGTATTCGACCTTTTCGACAACCTAGGTGCTACAGATGAGCAACTAGACTTCACCGTTGTTTACGCTTCAGCTCTAAACGGTTGGGCAACAATGACTGAAGGTGAAACTGGCGAGAACATGGAACCATTGTTCCAAGCTGTTGTTGATACAGTAGAAGCGCCAGCAGTTGACCTTGACGGTCCACTACAAATGCAAATTTCGCAACTTGATTACAGCTCTTATGTAGGTGTTATCGGTGTTGCTCGTGTTACTCGTGGTTCTGTTAAGCCAAACCAACAAGTAACTATCGTGAATGCTGAAGGCAAAAAACGTAACGGTAAAGTAGGTACTGTACTTGGTTACCTAGGTCTTGAGCGTCACGAAGTAGAACAAGCTAACGCTGGCGACATCATTGCAATCACAGGTCTTGGTGAGTTGAAAATTTCAGACACTATCTGTGACGTAAACACTGTTGAAGCAATGGAACCACTGTCTGTTGATGAACCAACAGTAACAATGACGTTCCAAGTAAACACTTCTCCGTTCGCGGGTAAAGAAGGTAAGTTTGTAACTTCACGTAACATCCTTGAGCGTCTTGAAAAAGAATTGGTTCATAACGTTGCACTACGTGTTGAAGAAACTGAAAGTCCAGACCGTTTCCGCGTATCAGGCCGTGGTGAACTTCACCTTTCTATCCTGATCGAAAACATGCGTCGTGAAGGTTTCGAGCTAGCAGTATCTCGTCCAGAAGTAATCATCAAAGAAGAAGATGGTCAGAAAATGGAACCGTTCGAAACGGTTACTATCGATGTAGTTGAAGAGCACCAAGGTGCGATCATGGAAAGCATCGGTCTACGTAAGGGTGAGCTAACAGATATGGCACCAGATGGTAAAGGCCGTGTTCGCATGGACTTCATGATGCCTTCTCGTGGTCTTATCGGTTTCCAAACTGAATTCCTTACAATGACGTCTGGTTCTGGTCTTATTTACCACTCGTTCGATCACTACGGTCCTTACAAAGGCGGTATCATTGGTCAACGTAACAACGGTGTTCTAATCTCGAACGCGACTGGTAAAGCACTGACTTACGCATTGTTCTTCCTTCAAGCTCGTGGTCGTCTATTTACAGAGCACGCTGATGAAGTTTATGAAGGTCAAGTAATCGGTATTCACAACCGTTCAAACGACCTGACAGTAAAC
>NZ_JBFRVX010000774.1:0-3765 GCF_041475345.1 Vibrio sp. 10N.222.48.A3
AACGTCAAGGCTGATATCGCCACTGAAGTTTTCATTAGGAAGGAAGGTGTAACTGCCGTCACCATTATCTTGGAACACACCATCTGTGCCGCTGTAAGTTACGCTGTCAATCGACACTGCACCTTCAACGTCAGAAGAGTTTGCTAGCAACTGCTCATCAGAAATTGTGATGGCATTGTCTTCGTTGACCATGTACGAGGTTGAACCCGCAACTGGCGGATCGTTCTCAGGCGTCACACTGACATCAATGTTAGCGCTGACCGTTTCTGTGCCATCAGACACATCGAAACTAAAGTTCACATCGCCATTGAAGTTTTCATTTGGCGCAAAGGTATAAGTACCATCACCGTGGTCGGTCAGTACGCCATCACCACCTGTATAGCTAATACCTTCAACGGTTAAGTCGTCGCCATCAATATCGGTGGCACCGGTAAGTAAGTCGGCATCTGTAAATTGCAGCGTACCGTCTTCTGCAATACTGAATTGTTGATCTTGAGGAACCGGCAAGTCATTAACTGGGTTAACCGTTAGGTCAGCTGTTGCTTGAAGCGTCGCATCACCATCGGTAATGTCGAAGTTCAAATCAATGTCGCCATTGAAGTTAGCATCTGGCGTGATAGTGAAACTACCATCATCGTTTGCAGTAACTGTCGCATCACCACCAACGGTTAGGTTAGCCGCTGTTAAGTCATCGCCGTCAACATCGCTCGCTTGAGCAAGTAATTGCTCTTGGCTCAAGGTAATTGAACCATCTTCGTCCACGCTGTACGCCAAATCGCCCGATACCGGAGCATCGTTAACAGGAAGAACATCAATGCTTGCGTTGGTCGCTACAGTTGCACCATCTTCATCAGTAACGACAACATCAAGGCTGACATCACCGTCGAAGTTCGCGTTTGGTGCGAAGCTGAATGTTCCATCGCCATTGTCAGTATAGATGCCGTCAGCGCCTGTGTAGTTAACGCTATCAATCGCCACTTCACCTTCGATATCAGAAGCATTCGCCAACAGTTGATCTGAACTGATGGTGATAACTTCGTCTTCGTTCACTGAGTAGCTGGTTGAACCCGCAATTGGCGGATCATTCACCTCAAGTACCGTAATACCCGCGGTTGTCGCTTCTGTTGCACCCTCTTCATCGGTAACGACAACATCTAGGCTAACTTCACCGTTGAAGTTTTCGTTTGGTGAGAAGGTGTAAGTACCGTCACCGTTGTCTTCAAAGACACCATCAGCGCCAGTGTAAGTCACGCTATCAACGGCAACATCACCTTCAATATCCGAAGAGTTAGCTAGAAGTTGCTCATCGCTGATGGTAATTGAGTTGTCTTCATGAACTATGTAAGACGTGCTACCCGCAACAGGCGGATCGTTCTCTGGTGTCACGCTGACATCAATGTTGGCTTGAACCGTATCCGTGCCATCTGACACATCAAAACTGAAGTTCACATCACCATTGAAGTTCTCGTTTGGCGCAAAGCTGTAGCTTCCGTCGCCATTGTCAGTAAGAACACCGTCGGCACCTGTGTAAGTCACGCCTTCAACCGATAGGTCATCCCCATCGATATCGGTAGCACCTGTTAGCAAGTCTTCATCTGTGAAGTTCAAGATGCCGTCTTCGCCAATGCTGAACGTTTGATCTTGTGGTTGTGGAAGGTCATTAACTGGATTAACGGTGAGGTCAGCCGTCGCAACCAGCGTATCGGTACCGTCGCTAATGTCGAACGTTAGATCAATGTCGCCATTGAAGTTCGCATCTGGCGTAATGGTAAAGCTACCATCATCGTTAGAAACAACTGTCGCGTCTCCATCAACAATTAAGTTAGAAGCAGTAAGGTCGTCTCCGTCTACATCGCTAGCTTGAGAAAGAAGTTGCTCTTGGCTCAAGGTAATCGAACCGTCTTCCTCAACGCTGTATGCCAAGTCTCCTGATACTGGAACATCATTGATTGGTAGGACATCAACCGTAATATGAGTATCAACTTGAGCGCCGTCTTCATCTTGAATGGTCACATCCAATTGCACTTGGCCGTTGAAGTTTTCATTCGGTGCAAAGCTACATGTGCCGTCACCATTGATTGAGAAGATTCCGTCTGGGCCGTCGTAGTTGATCTCAACAAGTTGTACGTCACCTTCAATATCAGAGGCGTTCAGCAGAACTTGAGACTCATTAAAGGTCAGTACCGAGTCTTCATCGATAGTGTAAGACGTTGGGCCAGCAACTGGCGGATCGTTCACTTCTAGAACCGTAATGCCCGCAGTCGTCGATACGACTGCATCGTCTTCATCTACAACAACCACATCTAGGCTAACTTCGCCATTAAAGTTCTCGTTTGGAGAGAAGGTGTATGTACCGTTACCGTTGATTTCAAGCACACCATCACTGCCACTATAGGTAACACTATCAATCGCCACTTCCCCTTCAATATCTGAAGAGTTCGCTAACAATTGTTCGTTGCTGATCGTGATGGAATTGTCTTCATGAACCGTGTAAGACGTGCTACCCGCGACAGGTGGATCATTCTCTGGCGTCACGCTGACATCAATGTTAGCGGTTACCGTATCGGTACCATCTGATACATTGAACGAGAAGTTTACATCGCCATTGAAGTTTTCGTTTGGCGCGAAGCTGTATGTACCATCGCCATTATCGGTTAGAACACCATCTGCGCCAGTGTAAGTCACACCTTCAACGCTTAGGTCGTCCCCTTCAATGTCCGTCGCACCCGTTAATAGGTCTTGGTCATTGAACGTTAACACGCCATCTTCACCGACTGTGAATGCTTGGTCTTGTGCTTCTGGACCATCGTTCACTGGTGAAACTGTTAGCTCTAGGTTGGTAGAGACAACATCATCGCCATCAGACACATCAAACGTAAAGCTAACATCGCCATTGAAGTCAGCATCTGGCGTTAATGTGTAAGTACCATCCCCGTTATCTGTGATAGTTACGCTGTCGTCATCAGTCGCTAAGTTAAGCGCTGTTAGTTGGTCGCCATCTAAATCACGAGCATTAGCTAGCAAGTCTTCTTGCGTAATGATGATAGAACCATCTTCTTCCACTGTTGCTGCAACAGGAAGTGCTTCAGGTGCATGCTCAATGTGTGCGCCTGTCGCGTTAATGTAAATGGTTTGGGAAACCGTTTCAGAATCATCATTCGATAACTCTGTCGCAGTTGCGGTTACATGAACTTCAAGCTGCTCATTGAAGTCTTCTGGTAACTGGATCTGTAGCGCATTTTCGATAGCCGTTGTTGGTAAGTTCACCGTACCATCAGGACCAACCGTCACTTCACCACTGTAGATTTGGCTGTTCACTTCACCCACATCGATTGTGAAGTTGAAGTCTGAATAGTCAGCATCACCGCCGCCATACAAATCTTCAAATCCGTAAACGAGCTCGCCATCTTCATTAACAGTGGTACGCGTATGTTCGATACCATCTTGGTTTAGTTGAGCGCTTGAACCACCATGGAAGATCGCGTCACCATTCTGCCCTTGAACTACAGTTTCAGTGCCATCGGCAGCAACAAATACAAGTTGAGGATCAACCGTATCCATTTTCGCAGGTGAACCATCCTCAGCACGGAACTCGTACTGACCGTCTTGCATCGCGTCAAAGTCATTGTGCTGATGTCCGTTTGGAATCAAGAACAGATTGAAACTTTCACCTTCTTCAACTTGGAAGCTGAACTGGTCTTGTCCTGGAACAAGGTCACCGCCGCCGCCAAATTGTGACGCGTTTTCGTAAACAACCTCAACACC
>NZ_JBFRVX010000775.1:0-3794 GCF_041475345.1 Vibrio sp. 10N.222.48.A3
GCCCCTGACTGTACTGGCAACTCCTCTTGGATTGATTACCCTTCCTTACCTCAAGAGCCTACAGAAACGAGTAAATCCGATATTAATTGCAGTTTTATGCAGTTTGCATGGCAATCTTTTGCTTATTATACCAGTGACAAGACACCGGGTTTATTCTTGAATATGATGCCGAAAGACAGAATATTTAAAGAGATACCCGATAGTTGGGACAATAAAGGTGATCAAGGATTAGTACAAAGTGAGATCCTTCAAGCCGGCTCTAATTTCCCATTGAACGATCAAGAAGGCAATCCGGTCTTCTATCAACAAAGTGTCAATAAAAAATTCTACAATGACATCGTCAAACACGGATTAAACAATAGCCAATGTGTCGCCGATATTGACAGTGGGAAAACACCGTTTGAAATATCCCCAGGCTCCACTGAAGTAAAAACCTCATGGAAATTAATATCTAATAACGACAACCCTGAAAAATTTTTCACTATTCATAGAGATGTTGAGATCGACGGGGCAGTAAGGAGTAATGTTCTAATGGGCTTGGTCGGGATTCATGTAGTGCGAAAAACAAGGAATCATCCTGAATTCATTTGGACCACATTTGAACACAAGGAAAACGCTCCTGATTGTGCTGATGTTCCTAACCTATCAAATTTTGAAAAATCAGGTAAATGGACATTTTTCAACCCAATGTCCTTTCAGAAAGTGAATACTTACTTCCCTGGTAAACCTACTCAAGTCTGTAGAGAAACACCCTATGGGGTTGGTGTTTTAACGAAAACTGAAGTAGCTAAAGATATAAAAGCGCTTAACGAGGCAATGTCAGATTATTACCAATCACGTAAATCTGTTTGGTCTAACTACTTCCTTGTGGGCACATCTTGGACAGTCTCAAACGAGAGTGATTTAAATAAAGGAGAGGTGCCTCCCTCTTGGAAAAATGAAATAGGGGGTTCGAAGTTATTATCAAACAGTACAATAGAGACCTATGTCCAAAACCCTCAATGGTTTGCTTTAGTGCATCCTAAAGAAGATAGGGGCTGTTTTGCTTGTCATAAATATGACCCTTTAACAAAGAAAGCCTTACATTTAAGCCATATGTTTAATGCGGCCCAAGATTACGGTCAGTGTTTTCTTTAAGGCTTGATTTAGAACCTAAAAATTGAAACTTCCTAACAAAGAGTGATCGGCTTTCCACTTTTATGATTTTACCCTTTCAGATTAAAAGGTTTTATAGAAATTAACGTTAATTAAACCGCATAATAACATTTCACAGCTCAACACAATTCGTTGGATTTATAATTATAAAGAGTTAAGTATGCGCTCCAGACACCCTTGGTTAGACCGCTTATTCAGTCCCCACCCTCAATGGGTCTATAAGACTGGTGTTATGTTATTGGCCCTGTTGTTTAGCTTATTGGCTTCATTAGCAACCAGTCTTTATCAAGTTCATAATGAAATTAAGCATGACGTCGACTACCTCGATCAAATCGTTTCTGTTGCGATTAAATATGGGCTTGAAAAACCCACTCTTTCTGAAGCCAGCGTCGCTAGCGGTGAATGCTCCACTGACACAATAGAGCAGTTAGAGAAGCTTTATGTGTCGCATCTACTTATGTCGATACCCATCGTTAATCTTGATAAGCAGAAACCTTATACCTATTGCTCTCCTTTCGGCGTTGAGCAATTTGAACAACGTAATTTTAAGAACTTACTCAGTACACAATTAAAAGGGGAAATGTGGCGTTTAGCGATTTATTCTCTCTCCACAACCCCAAAACATCCCCCCTATTTATACGGTTCGAATGGACAATATGGCTTCCTCTTTCCATTACGCACGGAATACCTTTTTCTTGAAAATGATTTAGACCATCAACGCTCTATTCGTTTATCTTTACCAAAAGAAAATTACACTATCCTTGAAATAGGCAGTTTGCCCAATGCTGATCGCCTGTACTCGAACTCAGTTGCTTCAAACTATCTTCCTCTTACCTTTGAATCCTCCGTCTCTGCCTCACGAGTGCTTTCGAAGTTTAAGCAAAACTTGTGGCCGGTCACCACTTTACTCTTTATGATTTCACTCACCATTCTTTGGTTATGTGTTTCCTATTGGCATGCAAAAAAAGAAATTGCTCTTCAAAAAGCGGTTCGAGACGCCCAGTTTTTCCCCTATTATCAACCCATTGTAGACGCACAAACAGGTAAAATGCTCGGTGTCGAAGCTTTACTCCGATGGCTTCCCTCTGATGGCCGCGTCATAGAACCAAGCAAGTTCATCCATTATCTAGAGCAAAGTGGGGATATCATTCCAACAACAGAAAATCTCATTACAACCATTTACCGCGACTTATCGTCTTTGATGAGTCAAAACGCTGAGTTTTATTGCAGTGTCAACATCACTCCTCTGCACCTACAAAATGACGATTTTTACCACTATTTAAAGCGGTTTCAGCATGACTACTCAAAACTGACGCTTGAATTGACAGAACGCCAACCGATTGAAAATTTGGCGTTTGCCAGTCAGCGCCTCGCCTTACTCAAAACATTAGGACTTAAAATAAGCCTTGATGATGCAGGTACCGGTTATGGCGGAAACTCCTATTTGCATTATTTCGATATTGACACTATCAAAATAGACAAAATGTTTACACGCTCCATTGATGAAGGAAAATCCGCTGTTCTAGATGGGTATATTAAAATGGCTAAGCAGTTAGAAATGAATCTAGTAGCGGAAGGGGTTGAAAATAAGCTTGAAGCTAACGGGCTTTTATTAAGAGGCGTCTTTCAACATCAAGGTTACTATTACGCTAAACCTATGTCGATTGAAGATCTCCATCGCTGGGCTTTAGATTATGGTTATACTCACGAGCGGGTTAGTGAGGCGCTCAGCTAAAAACATCACGGAGCTTACCTTAGTCAACAACGAAAAGATGCTCTTGCTAATACTCGTGGTTTAGCCTAACTGAGTCCATAAAACGAACACGTCGGGAGTAAAGAAGATAACCACACTCTTTGCTCATTTGTGGCATCACTTACTTAAAGTGGTCCACCAAGTTCCCCTTGTGGGATAACGAACCGTTCCCGCCTTACACATCAGAACATGTACGTCAGAAAACCCTTTTGGCCCGTTCTTTCACGATAGGTCGAAAACCAAGTCCCTTGTGCGTTGCTGATGCTTTCAAACATTGTCATCCCCATTGATGTTGATTCATACTGACTACGTTGATATCGCAGTCTTTGAGATCAAAGTCGAAAAACACATTCGTCGGCTTTTTATTCCATCTGCATACCAACACCCGCATCACCGTAAGAGTGGCTGCCTTCACTATTGCAAAAAGCGCCGCAGATGGGCGCAGGCCTGCGTAATATGCCTAAAAAGTTCAGGAGCCTTACCTGGGGCGACGTCCAAGGCTGTTTTTCTACTCAATTAAGCACGCTGGTTGAGTGGTTCAACAGAGTTACTTGGGAATACCAGACACCACATCCTTTGGGTGTGCGCATTCTACTACAAGAATGCACAAGCCAGTTTGTAGCACGGCTCTTGAGAGAGAGCCCATTGTTTTGTTCTTTTAAAAGAGCAAAACAATGTCCTTAAAAGGAGTTTGAATAATGCAAATTGTATACGGATATTGTCGTGAAGATGAGGCGGGGAATTTATTGGACCGCTTTGTTAAACAAGGGGATTTTGTCAGCTTCAAAGAACTGGGCTCAGTCGGGCGTGAATACATGGCATTTGCTGCTTTGTTGCCTTTTACTGACCGCCTCCCCTTTCCTTTCTATTGGAAGGGTGTTCATTT
>NZ_JBFRVX010000776.1:0-508 GCF_041475345.1 Vibrio sp. 10N.222.48.A3
GTCTCTGCTCACTCTGTTGAGTTATTTAAATCCGTTATTACCGCGGGGCAGGCTGCATTAAAAGCCAGTATGGTTATAAATGGCGGTGCCGCTGCTGCGCTTTTAGCATTCACAGGAAAGATATGGACTGAAGGTTCTTCCGTTAATGTCACTTCGGCTTTAAGTTTATCTATATTGATCTTTTGTGCAGGTCTGCTTACAGCTGCTTTTGCTACTGCAACAACATATCTATCTCAGTTGTGTTATGGACATCATAAGGACAAAATTGGTCATGCTATTAACGCAGTTACAATAGTTGTTGTCTTAGGTTCATTCGTTTGTTTTGCGTATGCTGCTTATACGGCAGCTTCGTCTTTTGGTCTACATTTCAATAGCCTATAACAATGACAATAAATGACCGAAATAGATTGGCTTTCGGGTACACAAATCATGATGCTTCGACGAAAAGTTTTCCCCTGAAGAATTTCAATAAAGCAGTAAGTTACAACTCAAACGTATCCGCCCCATG
>NZ_JBFRVX010000777.1:0-2688 GCF_041475345.1 Vibrio sp. 10N.222.48.A3
GATTATGGCGATCATCAAAACCATTACTGATCTAGAACGTATTGGCGATGTGGCCTCTAAAATCGCACAGGGTGCGATTGAGATCCCTTCGACCAAAGAACAAAAATTTCACGTCTCGTTAGAACCATTGTGTCGTCAGGCTATCACTATGCTGCATCAAGTATTAGATGCTTTTGCTCGTATGGATGTAGATGCGGCAGCAGAAGTACATAAACTTGACGATAAGCTGGATGCGGAATATGAAGCTGTGATTCGTCAGTTGATGACGTACATGATGGAGGATCCTAAGAACATCCCCAATATCCTGCAAGTGATGTGGTCAGCTCGTGCGATTGAGCGAGTGGGAGATCGTTGCCAAAATATCTGTGAATACATTATCTACTTTGTGAAAGGTAAAGATGTACGCCACCTTGGTGATCAAAGCCTAGATGACGCACTGAAGTAGGTATTAACTTTAGAACCGAATAATTGCACCAAGGTTAAGGTTGATTGTTGTGTCGTAAGGCACAAAGGTCTTATTGTGATCAAAAATATTCATATCAACACCAGCACGTAGCCCAAGTATTGGTGTTGCTTGGTAAACGTAGGCTCCACCAAGACTTAATCCATGTGCTGTCTTCTCTTCAATTTCGCCGTTACGCGTTTTTGTTCCGTCATAACTCGCTACACCAATCTCCGCCTGAAAGCCGTGATTCTGGTTGCTTCCAAACATATTTTGAATACCAATGCGGTACGCATCGACAGTTTCATCGTATCGGTCGCTGTCATACCAAAGCTGAGAATAGCTCAGATAAACCACACCTAGATTTGCCACATCAGTAATACCTGCTTGTATTCCAAAACCATGATAAGAACCAATCTTTAGTTCAGGAGATAAGTGAAGACCATTTGAAAGTGCAGAGGTTGAGAATAAAGCTGAAGCTAAAAGAAGTGTTTTAAATTTCATGGTACCACCGAAGTAATTTTGCGCTCTCCTTAGCATTAGGTCGATCCATGCGTGAATCCAGTGAAATCACTGGCTAACGGTGATCATTATATGGGCTTTGAAAGAGCAGGCTAATTCGCATTGATTATCTCTGTGATAATGCTTGCTTATCAGCAGGAGTAATCATTACACGTGATCTTTGGGTCTTACGTAGCCTTACAAAACGAGCGTGATAGAAGTGTCTAAACATAAGCTGATGTTCTCTAATGTATTTGTTTAAGGCACATGAGAAAAATAACGATAGTATCGATATAGCTCATTGATGCTCGCTATATTCTTACTTATCTTTAATTTATTCTTCTACTGAATTTTTCCCTTACATTTATTTTTAGGTAGATATCAGTATGAAGAAGTTTCTTTTCGTTGTGACTCCTCTTTTCGCGTTAACTGCGTGCGGCAGCGTTGCCATCATGGACAAATCAGATGCGGTTAATCAGCAGCCAGAACTCATGGTTAAAACTGATGGTGATTTTTGGGGGTTAGGACAAGAAGGGACGTTTGATATTGCAGGTATGTACCAAGGTAAATATAGCCGAGATTCATCAGGTTCAACATGGTTTGAGACTGTTTCATTCAAAGAGGGTGAGCTGGCTGCTGAAATCACTAGAGTCGATAATGGCCAAGTGTGGAACTTAGTCTGTTCTGGCGGTGGCACTTCAGTTAACTACATGGGTGTTGATTTTGGTGGCAATAAACCTTACCGCTGTTCTGTATCTCAAAGCAATGAGAATATAGGAGAGTTCGTTTTAGAGCCTCAATCTGGGATGATCAGTGTTAGCTTAGAAAAGAAAGAAGCTGGCTATATCCGAGTTGGGGCGAATAAATATGACGTAGAAACTGTCCATTCAAGTAAAGACCTTTTAATGTCGGTAGAAAAACCACTAGGGTATAGCTTTAAAAAAGCTTCTAAAGAAATAGCGGCTGCACAGACAAATGGAATGATAACGCTACAGATGTTACCTGAACTTAATGAAGCGGAAAAAGACACATTAGTTATCGGTACCATCGCTAGCGCACTGAGCTGGCGTCCGGAAGAGTAAAATACAATATATAACTTTTAATCGAACTTACTTTTGTACTTGTTCTGATAAAACTTGCTCTATGAGTTTTGAAAGCCAGTTTGTTAAAGGTGAGTTTCGATTTTTAATGTGTATATAACTATAGACCGGAGTTTTCAGCGTTTTTCCGTCGACTGAGACATCTATCCCGCGTAATGTCGGATAGTTTTCTACTGGGAAAAGGTTGGAATGGGGCATGTACATATCAGTATGTTGAATGACATCGATTAGAGCCATGACCAATTCGCTGCGAAAACCGATACGATGCTCGATGGAAAGGTCGGTTAGAATCTGAGACGCTAAGCTAAAATTGTCATTCCAACCTGGCGTTACTAAAGATGCGATTTCGTACCCTGCCATGTCATATGGAGTCACGGTGTTTTGCTTTAAAGGGTGATCTTTCCTAACAAATATACGTCCTGTTAATTCAATGAGCTGCCTTGTATAGACTTCTTTACTTGTCTTTTCCCCTAAGTAGCTTACTCCCATCAAAACCTCATCTTTTTGTATATCTGAGACAGACGAGTTTGACCATGGAACAAGCTTTAGTTTAGCGTTTGGTGCTTGCGCTTTTATATCTTTAAAAAGTGAGCCAGACAGACAAGAAAGCACCACTGGAGATAGGGCTATTTTCAACGTGTAATC
>NZ_JBFRVX010000778.1:0-1467 GCF_041475345.1 Vibrio sp. 10N.222.48.A3
GAATATAAGTCGCCAATATTATTGGCGACTTTCACGGTTCTAGTGTTTAAGGAAAAGTAAATATGGAAAACAGCTCTCGACTTTTATTTTCGAATCAATGGCTGCTGCCGAACGGACTGCTGTCATTCAAAAGGCATTTTTTATTCAGCAAGATAGCGATAACCTTAGCTTTGTTGGCTTTAAGCTTGTTCTCATTCTCCAGTACAGCAAAAACGAGGATTATTCAAGACGAGCAAGGTCAGTTTGAGATAGCGACTACCCCGCAACGCGTTGTGGTGTTGGAGTTCTCATTTGTCGATGCGTTAGCTGCGGTAGGCGTGTCTCCGGTTGGTGTTGCCGATGACAATGATGCTTCGCGAGTGATTCCGGCGGTGCGTGAATTAGTGCAACCATGGGAATCGGTTGGGATGCGTTCGCAGCCTAGTCTAGAAGCTATTGCGGTATTAAAGCCCGACCTGATCATTGCCGATGCAGAGCGTCATCGTACGGTTTATCAAGATCTACAGCGAATCGCACCAACTCTGCTGCTCAAAAGCCGTGGAGAGACTTATCAAGAGAACTTGGAATCTGCGCTTAAGGTCGGTATCGCCCTCGATAAGCAATCGGCAATGGAACAAAGAATTCACCAACATCAACAAGCCATGGTGGAATTTAAAAGTCATTTCTCGCTTAAACAAACAGTCCAATTTGCAGTTGTGTCGGAAAAAGGAATGTGGCTACATAGCCCTGCTTCGTATGCCGGAGGTGTACTCACCACATTAGGTATTGCTAGCCCAATAGTGGAACCGACAGACAAGGCGTACTTGCCAACCAGCTTTGAGTTGTTGTTGAAAACAAATCCTGATTGGTTGCTCCTTGGTGCTTACTCAGATCCAAATATCGTTGATGATTGGCAGAAAAACCCACTGTTTAATGTATTAACATCCGCGAAGAATCAACAAGTGGTAGAAGTGTCACCAGCACTATGGTCATTGAATCGAGGCATGTTGGCCGCGGAACAAATGGCGAAAAATCTAGAGCAGATCTTGGATCGTTCATGAGTTCGATGTTGCTCTCTAGAGGTAAGCGACGTTCGCTTATAGTGTCGTGGCTTACGGTATTAGTGTCGTGGCGAGTCACGTTATTTACGGCTTTAGTGTCGTGTTTGACGATGTCTGGTTACTTGGCCTCTATGCTAGGTTGGTCTAATTTCTCCCTAACATTGAGTGACTTAGTTCACTATTGGTTTGCGTTTGATGAGAGCAATATGACTCATCAAATATTGGCGACACTTAGAGCTCCAAGGGCTCACGCTGGGTTATTGATTGGTGCAAGCTTAGCCGTCGCCGGACTGTTGATGCAGGGATTAACACGTAACCCACTTGCGTCTCCATCAATTCTAGGTATTAACGCTGGCGCAGCCTGTTTTATGGCTTTAGCTGCGATAGGCATACCTGTGGTGAGTGATTTAAACCCGATCCTTAATGC
>NZ_JBFRVX010000779.1:0-3946 GCF_041475345.1 Vibrio sp. 10N.222.48.A3
GGTCATTTCAATAACCAACAGTATGCCAGTGATAGGCGCTCGCACAGTGGCGGCAAATAAGGCGCCCATGCCGGCAATCGCAAACATACCCGGCTCTATGTTCAGTTCAGGGAAGAATGCCGCCGCGATAAGCCCAAATGCGTATCCAAAGAGTGTTCCTAGAGCAAGCATTGGTGCAAAGATACCACCCGGTGCACCAGAGCCGAAACAAAGTAGCGTGGTGAGCACGCGCCCTAAGAAGATTAACAGCAGCACGTTTGCGCTGTAGTTGCCATTAGTGATATTCGGGATGATACCAATACCACCGCCAGTCAACTCCGGTATATAGAGCAGCAATAAGCCAAAGCAACCGCCCAATAGGGAACCTGTCATTAAGTAGCGTTTACGGTCATTCTTGTGTATTGCCACAAACAGGTCTTGCGAAAGTGTAATTAGCTTATTGAAAATCACACCAAACAGGCCGAACAATACACCTAACAACAAGAATAGCCACAGAGCATCCAGTTCAGGCGGTTGGTATTGAGGCATTGTGATAACGGCAGATTGGCCATTGATCGAACGAAATACAATATTGGCTGAAACCGCCGAGATGATGACGGCTTTGATTGAAATGAGTGAGTAGCGAAACTGCGGTCTCATCTCCTCGACTACAAACATGATTCCGGCGAGTGGTGCATTGAATGCCGCGGCCAAACCACCTGCGGCACCCGAAGCCAATAGTGAATGTCGGGCGTCGTCATCTTTGACTCGAAAGATATCGGTGACCATGCGACCAATACTGCCGCCCATTTGAACGGTTGGTCCTTCTCGACCTAAAACCATACCAGAGCCTAATGCGCCCATACCGCCAAAGAATTTTACTGGCAATACTCTCCACCATCGAACAGGGCGCATACCGTCCATCGCCCCTTCAATTTCAGGGATGCCTGAGCCTGCAGCCTCTGGAGCGAAACGGTGAACAAGGAAGTAACCAATAAAGGCAAATGCAGCACTAATAAGGAAAGCGGCGAGCCAAAGAGGTAAATAGCTACCAATCTCATCTTTAAGCCAATCGGTACGAGTTTCGGTGATGAAATGAACCGCGACTTCGAAATAGGTACCCACCACGCCAGCAAGTACACCTACAATACAAGAAAGAAAGAGAACGGAAGCGGGTGTCTTATCTCTTGAGAGAAATTGATTAATAGCATCCCTTGGCATTTTGGCTAATAAGGATTGCTTAATTTTCTCTCTTCTGGTCATTGAGATAAGGCTCCTGAATGGGTTAAGGCGGGACTGCAATAAATTATACGCGTCCTCTTCATATCCTATAGCAGCAAAGATGAAAAGTTGAATTTCATTTATGGAATGTACGTGTTACATAAATGGAATATATGGGCAATAGTGGAATCCTCGTCACAATTTTGATCGATTCTCAGATGGCACCTTGAATATCCCTAAAAATGAACCATAGTTAAATCGTAAAGCAACATAACAAACCGCAAGGAGACGTGAGGTTTTACACACAATTTGGATGGATTCAGATACAAAGTTTTAGTTTCTCGTTAATTGTTCAGGTCGATATTTAAGGCTTCCTGATTCGCGAACTCACGATTGAGTAACGAGAGTGAGGCGTACTGATAAGTACGCCTTTAGTTCGTCTGGAGCATTTATTTTTCTTCGTTCCCCCCTTTCTAGTGACACTCATACAACTTCTGGCTTAAATCATTCTCCGTACATACAAGCGATTGGGGTCAATTTCTCCGTGATTGTGTATATACTCCTTAAAAAAGGAGAACTGATATGATCAAAAAAGTTCCTACAAACATAATTACGGGTTTTCTAGGTGTCGGTAAGACGACCGCTATTTTGAACCTTCTAAAAAATAAACCTGAGAATGAAAACTGGGCTGTCCTAGTTAATGAGTTCGGCGAAATCGGCATTGATGGCGCATTGATGACGGATCAAGGTGCTTTGATTAAAGAAGTACCGGGTGGCTGCATGTGCTGTACTGCTGGTGTGCCTATGTCGGTAGGTATTAATGCCTTACTGCGCCAAAAACCGGACCGTTTATTGATTGAGCCGACAGGGCTTGGTCACCCTAAACAAGTGATTGCGACACTGACTTCCGATCAGTACACGCCTTATGTTGATTTAAAAGCGACGCTTGGTTTGGTTGACCCTCGAAATCTTTCTAATGAAAAGTACACCTTGAATCAGAATTTTAATGATCAACTGGACAGTGCTGATGTGATTCTTGGTACTAAGGTTGACCTTGTTCATTCTGAAGACATCGATGTGTTCAATGATTGGGTGACGGATCAAACGCCAGCAAAAGTCTTCCATAAGCTAATTCACGATGGTGAAGTGCCATTGGAAGTGTTGGACATTGAAAGAGTATACGGTAGTGCTTCCTCTCATATTGAAGCGCATCATCACGATCACGCTGAGCAAGAGCCTCAATTCCAACTTCCTCCCGGTGAAGCTTTCATCCGTAAAGAGAATAAAGGGCAGGGCTACTTTAGTTGTGGCTGGTTGTTTGGCGCAGAGCATAAGTTTGATTTTGATGCGCTGTTTTCAATGCTGTCGGATCTAACGGCTGAGCGTGTAAAAGCCGTAGTGAACACCGACCAAGGTTGCTACGCATTCAATGTGGCGAATCAAGTGGTGTCAGTGAATGAAATTTCCCTTGATGGCTTTGAGTCTCGTCTTGAAGTGATCGACTCGCAGTTAATGCCGTGGAGCGATCTCGAGCAGATTCTACTCAAGCTGTGTGGCATCAAATAGCCCTGTTTTTGCTGTTTGAACCAAGGATCTTGGTGTTTACCTCGTTGAAGGCGGGATAAACACCAGATTAAATGAGAAAGTTTGCGTTATATCACGATAAATGTGAGATAAATCACTCTAATTACTTTATAGTGCTCGGCTGAAATAAGAATGTAGGCTGTCTGCTTAAGGAACCCGTAACAATGTCATTTTCCTCTCAAGGTTTTGCTCCTGAATTAGTCAAAGCGTTGACTGAGTGTGGTTATGAAAAACTCACTCCAATTCAACAAAAAGCGATTCCAATGGCTCGTAAAGGCCATGATATTTTTGCTACTGCTCAAACCGGTACGGGTAAAACAGCGGCATTTTCATTGCCTGTTATCCAACACCTTTTGAACAGCGGCAAAAAGGCTTCTAGAGGAACGGCTCGCGGCCTTATTCTTGCTCCAACTCGTGAGCTTGCTGCGCAGATCGCTCAAAACATTAAAGACTACGTTAAATACACTGAACTAAGCGTTTCAGCGGTTTACGGTGGTAACAAAATGTCTTCACAAGTTCGTCAATTAGAGCTGGGTGTGGATATTTTGGTTGCAACACCTGGACGTTTAGAAGAGCACTTAGAAGCGGGTAACGTGTCTATCGCAAACCTAGAATTTCTAGTATTTGATGAAGCTGACCGTATCCTTGATATGGGCTTCATTAATGCCGTTCGTAAGATCATGCTAGATGTAGAAACATCACCGCAAATCATGATGTTCTCTGCAACGACTTCTACTCAGTTAAACCAACTGTCTGTTGATATTCTACGTAAACCAAAACGTATCAGTGTTGAGCGCGAAAACTCAACGGCTTCTACTGTTGGTCACGTGGTTTACCCTGTGGATCAAGAGCGTAAAACAGAACTGCTTTCTGAGCTGATTGGCCGTAAAAACTGGCGCCAAGTGCTTGTGTTCGTGAACTACAAAGAAACAGCGAATGACGTTGTTAAAGAGCTTAAATTAGACGGCATTAAAGCGGTACTTTGTCACGGTGATAAAGCACAAAGCGCTCGTCGTCGTGCTTTGGATGACTTCAAAGAAGGCAGAGCACGTGTGATGGTAGCAACCGACGTTGCAGCTCGTGGTCTTGATATCGAAGACTTACCACATGTAATTAACTACGACATGCCTTTCCTAGCGGAAGATTACGTTCACCGTATTGG
>NZ_JBFRVX010000780.1:0-1669 GCF_041475345.1 Vibrio sp. 10N.222.48.A3
ACTTGAGACAGAGCAGATAAAATTGGAATTAACAGAATCTGATTTAGTTGAAAGTGTCGCTCTTGCTTTAGCGTCCACCACGAGGATATGCATGCGTGGTATTCCCCTGGCGATTGACGACTTTGGAACAGGTTACTCTTCACTCAAGCAATTAGATGACCTGCCATTTTCAGCACTGAAACTGGATATCGACTTTGTGAAAAACATTCAGAGCAGTCGTTCAAGCCATGCCATTGTTCGCGCTACTCTCTACTTGGCTCACTTATTAGAACTGAGTACGGTTGCTGAAGGGGTTGAGGATCATTCTCTTTGGATGGACATTCGTGAAATCAGTAATGTCGACACATTGGTTCAGGGCTATTTTATCGCTCGTCCAATGCCTGCTCGTAAACTATTAGAGTGGAAAGAAGACTGGGACAGCAAAATTAAAGAGCTGAACTTAATTAAAGAAATTAAATAAGCGGGCTTTGAACATAACGGTAAATTTGTTTAGTGAATGTGTTCGCTATTAAATATGAACAAACGTTACCATCAGCCACAACCAGCGCTAATGAAAAAACCTTATGCTATTGTCTCGCTATATCAACATTAAAGTACAGTTTATTGTACTGCTCTCAATAATATCTCTTAGCCTAGCTGCCATTATCTCAATAAATGTCTTTATTCATAATGATAATAGTCAGCGCCTAAAGCAGTTAGAGTCAAGTTACTACCCTGCACTTGAGCATGCGACGAAAATATATTCTCTTTTACCTAACGTGAAGCAACAGTTCGAAGCTGCTGTCGTGATGGAAGATGAGCAAGCTCTCGATTTTGCACGTCAAATTTCTTCTGAACTGCAAGTTGAAGCGAGTCGTGGTGCCGATGTTTTACCTTCACAAGCGACAGCTTTTAATAAACTGTCACAACAACTAGCAAGGTACACGGATTCTGCGTACGCGCTGAGCGAAGATTTTATTAATCTCAATGACTCTTTCGAGAGCCTGACCTCCAGAGCGAACCAACTTAGCACTGAATATGATTCATTAGTTGCGTTAAGCGAGACGTTACGTGCATCCGCGAGTCAGAAGGTCGTAGACACTATCTTGCACTCTGAAAAAGCCGCAAACGACGCTGCGAATCAATCTATTTGGTTAGGTGTGTTCTTTTTGATCTCTGTGATTTCGGTTGGTTACGCAATATTCAAATCGGTTATTAGCTCAATATTGCTTGTGACAGAAAAGATGAAGGCGATTGCGACTGGGGATGGTGACTTAACGGTACGCATCGACTACGCAGGAAAAGATGAGATATCAACGCTTGTTGAGAGTTTCAATCAATTCATTGAAAAGCTACAAGGCATTATCGCGAGTACGTTAAGCATTGGACACGAGCTTGAGGTTGTCAGCGACAAGATTCGTAGCGAGTCGAATCAAACCTTGGCTCTAAATAGCACTCAACGTGATCACATCGAAGAGGTTACCGAGGCGGTCAATAACATCATCGACCTCATAGAACAAGTTGTTAACTTTGCATCGCATGCAGATTCTCAAGCTCAAAAAGCCAATTCTAGTGCTCAAACAGGAACACAAGTGGTTCTTAAAACGAGTAAAGAAATTGAAGAGCTTGCGACAAACATCCGTGATACGGCCTGTAAGTTGAAAGAACTCGATCAGAATGCAAGCAATGT
>NZ_JBFRVX010000781.1:0-2966 GCF_041475345.1 Vibrio sp. 10N.222.48.A3
TGAGTCGTCTTTTGGGGCATGCTGAAGCGGAAACGACGCTAAAGTATGCGCATTTGGGACGTGAGGACGTGTGTCAGGCGGCCTCTCATGTGTCGGGTGTACTCGTTAAGGGGATGCGCTCATGAAGTCACTGTTATTCACTTCTAAAGTGATTCAATCTCTTCATTCAAAAACTCGAACGTATACGGTGTGGGATACCAAAATTCCCGCGTTAGGGGTTAGAGTCTATGCCGATGATCGCCGTTTCTATGTGACTTATCTACCCATTCCCAATAAGACGTTAGCGGCCGTGGGACAATTCACCCTAAAACAAGCCAGACAACACGTGCAAGCTTTACAGTCTTCTTTTTTAGAAAAAGAGACGAAACCGATACGGTTAATTCGCTTTGATGCTTTGGTGAAAGAAGAATGGACGGATAAGGTCTGCAAGGGATGGAAACTGAGTACACAAGGGACAGCGTCGAGCGCCTTAAGAAGGCATTTGTTGCCCGAGTTTGGACGTTTTCCTGTCAGCCGTATTGATTCGTTTCATGTGCATCGTTGGTTTGATGAACTCAGCCAGAATTACGCAGGGGCTGCCAACCGTAATCTTGATGTGCTTCGTTCTATCTTCAAATATGCGGTGAAGCAAGGTTATTGCATGAACAACCCTTGTGACGGTCTCAAGCAAAGTCGCAAAAAAAAAGCTCAATCGTTTTTTGAGTTTGGATGAGTTAGCGCGACTGCAGAAGGCATTAACGGTGGTCAGCCAGCAAGGTAATCTGGAAGCGTGCTGTTGTCAGGTGCTAAAACTGGTGCTGTTAACGGGGTGTCGAATTTCAGAGGTAACAGGCCTGCAATGGTCTTTTGTTAAAGGCAGGGAGTGGCACTTGCCGGACAGCAAAACGGGTGCGAAGGTGGTGTATGTGGGCAAGGAAGCGCAGAAACTCCTTTCAGACATACCAAAGCAAGCATGGACACAGCGTAGCGAATCACACGATGATGTGTTTATGCCTTTGCGTCGTTTTGTGAGTCGGTCGACTAAGGTTAGTATGGTCTGGCAACAGGTGCGAGCCTTAGCCCATATCGAGGATGTTCGCATTCACGATTTGCGCCATACCTTTGCCAGTTATGCGGTGTTAGAGGGGTATCCTATCCCAATGGTGTCGAAACTGTTGGGTCACACGCGCATTTCATCCACGCTTCGTTACGCTCACGTGGATGATGCGCAAGTATCGCAATCTGCTGAGGCGATAGGGGAAGTTATTAGTGGAATATTATCAGGTCAGCTTGTGAGTAACCCTAAAACTCGAAAAGTGAGAGCCTCTAAACCTAAGCCGACGAAATCTCCCCCCAAACGCAGAGGAAGACCTATCAAAGCAATACCTGAACTGACCGATGAGGAGGTTGAACGGCTTAGATATGAAGTGGATTTTTGGGAATGGTGATTAAAATCTCTGTTGGAATAACATAAGTACATCAAATTTTAAGGTTAGGGTTTTGGTGAAATTCGTGTTTGAGGGCAGTCACACTTGGAGGTCTATGCTCATTTACTTTTCACTTGCCTCACCGTAGACCTTCAGCCCTGTAGCATCAAATAGCATCAACGGCTAAATGCTGAATTGCTTTTTCACCAATCCAAAATATCAGTGACTAATGATTGATTAAAGCTTGATTATATTGCTTCCAGTTAGTTTTTTTATAGCGAGGCTTGGTCATTAATCTAAGTCTTTGAGTCAACTTAGCTGCTCAGCTCATAAGTTGAAGGTTTAATTTTCTAATCTTGATAAATAATGATTCTTTATCAAGATTACATGTGATTGTGAGCATCTTGTTTTTAAGTAAAGAGCTAAAGTTTGGCGTGTTTACTTATTAGAGTGGTAAAACGTTATGACTGTAGCAAAGAGGACATTAGGACGGATGATGTTTGTTGCGCAATTTTTACCATTTGTATGGTTTGTTCTTCTAATATTAATCCAAGAGTGATTTTAAGGCGATTTAAAACGCATACTTTGACTCCTTTGAAGAGGTGTGGCGGGTTATGCTGAGCCCTTGTACAAGGTTTTCTGTTCCACTAATTTAGCTCATCGTATTAATCTTGTCATACAAAGGGTAGTGGTAGCAGTGGTAAAAACAGCTTGAGCTAAGTTTGTTCAGGCGAGTCACTCTACTCATATATTAAGTCTAAGTGAGGAACGGTCGTCCATGTAGCGTTGAAGTCATTATTAAAGCAACTTCTATGTCTTGTTGCTAATAATCAAAGACAAGCCAAATCCAATAAATATCCCTCCAGTAACCTTATTAAATGTCGCTCTAACCTTTTCCTTTATAAGCCAAAACTTAAGCTTCTTTGTTACTAACGCGTATGTTAAAAGTGCTAGGAATGACGACGATGTAAAGGTGAGTGTAAGCAAGATAAATTGCGGTATGATGGAATGTTCAACTTCGATAAACTGAGGAAACAAGGCCGAATAAAACACGATAGCCTTTGGGTTAGTTACACCAACCAGATACGCTTCACGAAACAACATCTTTCTGTTATGCGCGCTAGCTTGGGGCTCATAATTTTTTAAAGTCCGTTTGTTTGATCTCCACGTCTTTATTCCAAGTAAAAGTAGATATATTCCGCCAACCATTTTAATAAATAGGAATAATGATTCAGATGCCAAAAGAAGAACACCTAACCCTGTAGCCGATAAGCCTGCCATTGTGATCATAGCTGCAATATTTCCAAGAATCCCTGAGACCGCTCGCTCAACCCCATACACGGCTGAATTTTTCACAGTCAATAACACCGCAGGCCCTGGGGAAAAAGTAGCAGCTACACAAATTGTAAAAAATAGTAAATAGTCCATATGTTTGTTATCCGTAATATGAAAGACCTATTGAAAATATAAAGGACGTAATGCTCTGTTAGGGGATGAGACTCCTCGACTTTAAAAAGATTACATCACAAGTATTTTATTATTCCTTGACGGTTAACTAAT
>NZ_JBFRVX010000782.1:0-524 GCF_041475345.1 Vibrio sp. 10N.222.48.A3
TCTTTAAGAAAAGCATCGAACCATTGCCAGACTGCGAGAAAGTTTAAACCTGTACCAAAACCGGTTTCAGCAATCACAAAACGGCGTTGTTGATGTTCAACCCAACGCTCTGGAAGGTGGTTTTGTTTTAAAAAGACGTAGCGAGTTTCTTCTAAACCGTTAACATTAGAGAAGTAAACGTCGTCAAATTGGTCTGAAACTGGCGTGCCAGACTCATTCCATTCCAGCTCTGCATTAGTAATTGAAGTCATAAAATCTATCATTTTGTGATTTGAAGCGATATGTTGGTAGGGATTGTACGAATTTCTAGGAAAGCTGACCACTTTTGTTAGGCTTCTTAGTTATCATCTAGCTGAATTTAGAATTATAGGAATGTCACATGAAACGAGTCGTAATCACCGGTATGGGTATTGTTTCAAGTATCGGTAACAACGTCGAAGAAGTTTTAGCATCACTGAAAGAGGGTAAATCAGGTATTACCGCTTCAGAGCAGTTCAAGGAAAATGGCTTGCGCTCTCAAGTTT
>NZ_JBFRVX010000783.1:0-1171 GCF_041475345.1 Vibrio sp. 10N.222.48.A3
TCTTACCTGCTGGAATGTGCAGCGACAGCCTATTTAAAACAGTGTTTTCTAATGTGTAAGAGAATGTAACGTCTTCAATGTCGACTGTCACTTCTTGATCTTCATTAAATGGGTTCACTTTACTGATAGGGCGCTTCTCTTCTTCTAACTGAAGAAGGTCGTTGATGCGCTGAAGTGCTGCTTTTGCGCTATACCAAGAGAATTGAATCCCTAACAACTCTTGTACCGGGCCTAACATAAACCACAAGTAACCAAATACCGCGAAAATCTGACCAATCGTTAAGTCACTGAATAACACCATTAGCATCGCGACGGCACGGAAAAGCTCGAAACCTAATAAGAACAGCAGAAACGAAACACGGCCAGCAGCTTCTGATTGCCAAGCGTATTTGTCTGCATCGACTCTCACTTGGTTTGCTTGAACCTTAAGTTCATCGAGAAAGATACGTTCCTTGTTTGCCGCACGCAGTTGGTAAATACCGTCTAAGGTTTCCACTAAACGGTTTTGAAAGCGCTCGAAAGATTGGTTCTCATACTTTTTAAGGTGTTTAACTCTGCTACCTAGTTTACGGGAGAAATAAATCACAACAGGATTGACCAGTAAAATGAACAGTCCTAAACGCCACTCTAACCATAGCAACACGATAGCGGTACCGAAAACGGTTAAGAAGCTAATTATGAACTTAGATAGAGTCGAACCAATGAACTTATCTATTGTCTCTATGTCTGTTATCAGGTGAGCATTAATACCGCCACTGCCTTTGGTCTCGTATTGTCTAATACTAATGCGGCCAAGCTTATCTATCATCTTACTGCGCATTTGATAGGTAATTGTTTTTGAGACAAGCGTGAATTGACGCCCTTGTAGAATGTTCAACGCTTGGCTAACAGTACGCATGATTATGACTAACAGCAAAGTCAGTGCAATATAGCCAGTTGGTGTCTGCAACGATGTTGGAAGTAGATGGTTCATCATCTCTAAGCCAGAAGCCGGCTTATCAAGTAATACTTCATCAACCATTAATGGCATGAGCAACGGGATAGGGACACTAATGAGAGTTGCAAGTATGGCAATAATGTTAGCAAACAGTAATTTGGACTTGTGTTTTTTTACTTGAGTTATTAACCAAGAACGGCTAATAGTGTCTTCTGAATTGGTCATTGTAATGAG
>NZ_JBFRVX010000784.1:0-869 GCF_041475345.1 Vibrio sp. 10N.222.48.A3
TAATGAGCCAACCCGAAAAAAACACACCGGAATCAGTCGACGACACTCGACTTAATAAACGTCTTAAAGACATGCCTATTGCTATCGTTGGAATGGCAAGCATGTTTGCGAACTCTCGTTACTTAAACAAGTTTTGGGATTTGATCAGCGAAAAGATCGATGCAATTACCGAAGTGCCTGATACACACTGGCGTCCAGAAGATTACTACGATTCAGATCGTACCACGCCAGACAAATCTTACTGTAAGCGCGGTGGTTTCATCCCAGAAGTTGACTTCAACCCTATGGAGTTCGGCCTTCCGCCAAATATCCTTGAACTGACGGATACGTCACAGCTACTTTCTCTGATCGTGGCAAAAGAAGTACTTGAAGATGCCAAACTGCCTGAAGGTTACGATCGCGACAAGATCGGTATTACGCTTGGTGTAGGCGGTGGTCAGAAGATTGCTCAAAGCCTGAATGCTCGTCTTCAATACCCTGTTTTGAAAAAAGTCTTCAAGAGCAGTGGCATCAACGACGAAGACAGCGAAATGCTGATCAAAAAGTTCCAAGACCAATACATCCACTGGGAAGAGAACTCGTTCCCTGGTTCATTGGGTAACGTAATTTCAGGTCGTATTGCTAACCGCTTTGACCTTGGTGGCATCAACTGTGTAGTAGACGCTGCATGTGCTGGTTCTCTGGCTGCAATGCGTATGGCTCTGAGTGAGCTGGTTGAAGGCCGCAGTGAAATGATGATCACTGGTGGTGTGTGTACTGATAACTCACCAACCATGTACATGAGCTTCTCTAAAACCCCAGCATTCACTACAAACGAAACCATTCAACCTTTCGACATCGATTCAAAAGGCATGATGATTGGTGAAGGC
>NZ_JBFRVX010000785.1:0-2911 GCF_041475345.1 Vibrio sp. 10N.222.48.A3
GATGAAGACTGAACCCCTAAAAAACTAGGGGAATCCTTTGTCTGATACCTTGGCGTATCACACGTTATAAAGTAGTATTACCTCTCAAAATTTATACCTATCAAAAAAGCGAATTATTAAGTATGGCAACTGATCCAAGACAACTTTTGGTAACTTGTGCGCTTCCGTACGCTAACGGCTCTATTCACCTTGGCCATATGCTTGAGCATATCCAAGCTGATATCTGGGTTCGATACCAGCGTCTACGTGGCAACACTGTAAACTTCATCTGTGCTGACGATGCTCACGGCACGCCAATTATGCTTAAAGCTCAACAGATGGGTATCACGCCAGAAGAGATGATCGCTGCTGTTAGTGAAGAGCACCAAAAAGACTTCGCTGGCTTTGATATCAGCTTTGATAACTACCACAGCACACATAGCGAAGAGAACCGTGAACTGGCTTCTCACATCTATCTAGAACTTAAAAAGAACGGCTTCATTTCTAGCCGTACTATTTCTCAGCTTTTCGACCCTGAGAAAGAGATGTTCCTACCAGACCGCTTCGTAAAAGGTACTTGCCCTAAGTGTAAGTCAGAAGACCAGTATGGTGATAACTGTGATAACTGTGGTGAGACATACAGCCCAACTGAGCTAATTAACCCTAAATCAGCGGTTTCTGGCGCAACTCCAGTAATGAAAGATTCTGAGCACTTCTTCTTCGACCTACCTCAGTTCGAAAGCATGCTTAAAGAGTGGACTCGTTCTGGTTCTCTACAGAATGAAACTGCAAACAAAATGCAGGAATGGTTCGAGTCTGGCCTGCAACAGTGGGATATCTCACGTGATGCACCTTACTTCGGTTTCGAAATCCCAGGCGAGAAAAACAAATTTTTCTACGTTTGGCTAGACGCTCCTGTTGGCTACATGGCTTCTTTCAAGAACCTATGTGACAAGCGCGACGATCTCAACTTTGACGAATACTGGAAGAAAGACAGCACAACTGAGCTTTACCACTTCATCGGTAAAGACATCGTTTACTTCCACAGCCTATTCTGGCCTGCAATGCTAGAAGGCGCTGGTTTCCGTAAGCCAAACAACGTATTCGTACACGGCTACGTAACGGTGAACGGTGCGAAAATGTCTAAGTCGAAAGGCACATTCATCAAAGCAAGTACGTACTTAAATCACCTAGACCCTGAGTGTCTTCGCTACTACTACGCTGCTAAGCTAAACAGCCGTATCGATGACCTTGACCTTAACCTTGAAGACTTCACTCAACGTGTAAACGCTGACGTGGTAAACAAGATTGTTAACTTAGCGTCTCGTAACGCTGGCTTCATCACTAAGCGTTTCGAAGGCAAGCTTTCTGCTGAATTTGCAGAACCAGAGCTTTACAACGAATTCGTTGCTGCTGCAGAGCGTATCGGTCAGCTGTACGAAACTCGTGAGTTCAGCCGCGCTATCCGTGAAATTACTGCACTAGCTGATAAAGCTAACCAGTACATCGACGAAAAAGCACCTTGGGTTCTTGCAAAAGAAGAAGGTAAAGAGAAAGAGCTTCAAGAAGTTTCTTCTGTGGGTATTAACCTATTCCGCGTGCTAATGGCTTACCTGAAACCCGTTATGCCAGAGCTTGCGGCTCGCACTGAAGCTTTCCTAAACGAAGAGCTAACGTGGGAAGCGATTGCTACACCGCTAACTGATCACGAAATCACTAAGTTCAAAGCGCTGTTTAGCCGTATTGATCCGAAGAAAGTGGAAGCAATGATCGAGTCTTCTAAAGAAGATGCAGCCGCTGAAGCAGCAGCAAAAGAAAAAGCAGAAGCTGAAAAAGAGCAAGCAAGCCAAACTGAGCTAGACAAAGAGCCAATCGCAGACGAGATTGAATTCGATGCCTTTGCAGCAGTCGATATGCGTATTGCTCGTATTATCTCATGTGAAGAAGTACCAAAAGCGAACAAGCTACTGAAGTTCCAACTGGACATCGGTGGTGAAACTCGCCAAGTATTCTCTGGTATCAAGTCAGCGTACAAACCTGAAGAGTTAGAAGGCAAACTAACTGTCATGGTAGCAAACCTTAAACCTCGTAAGATGAAGTTTGGTATGTCTGAAGGCATGATCCTAGCTGCTGGTCCTGGTGGCAGTGACTTGTGGATCCTTGAACCACACGAAGGTGCTCAACCTGGCATGCGTGTAATGTAGCTCTGGCTTCAGTCAGATAACAAGCACTCATAGCGAAATCCCTAATGCACTTTTAACTTGAATGAGTTGATAAGCATTGGGGATTTTTTATATCTACCGAAAATAAGCGTTCTCTGTTAGAGTCGCCGTCAACTATGCTATGTAGAGTAGAAATTTGTTTGCCGACAATAACGGGCTAACCAACACCTCTTTACTCTTCAAACCCTTTTTAGGAATCCCCAGTGACTAACAACGAAATCTTGCGTCGTATTCAACACGCGCTAAACCTTAAAAATGCACAGATCATTAAAGCTATCGAGCAAGCTGATGTGACCGTTGCTCATGACCAAGTGATTAATTGGCTAAAAGACGACAACGACAAGTCATGCTCTAAGATGAAAGATAAAGAGTTAGCGGTATTCCTAAATGGTTTTATCAATCTTAAGCGTGGCAAAAAAGAAGGTGTTCAACCTAAACCTGAAGTAGCTCTGACTAACAACATGATTTTCATGAAGCTGCGTATTGCGTTGAACATGAAAGCAGAAGATGTATTAGATATATTAGAAGTGGTAGGCATCAGCCTAAGTAAGTACGAGATTGGTGCCTACTTCCGTAAGCCAGAGAACAATAACTACAAAGTATGTGAAGACCAACTACTTTGCGATTTTCTAAATGGCGTGCAATTTACTAACCGTCCAGACTCAGAAGAGTTTGCAGGGTAAGTTACTGCCTATTGATACGTTCTCACC
>NZ_JBFRVX010000786.1:0-1240 GCF_041475345.1 Vibrio sp. 10N.222.48.A3
CTTTGCCTTTCTTTCGCCCATTGTTCTACAAAGTCCTCGATTGGGTTGGGCACGGTGAAATGTTGGTGCTATTCGGTATCTTCTTCGCATTAGTTGTTGGTGCTGGCTTGTTCCAGTTTGTAGGAGTAAAACCAGACTTAGGTGCCCTTATCCTAGGTATGCTATTAGCCGGTCACCCAAAAGCTTCAGAGCTATCGAAGTCGCTGTTTAACCTCAAAGAGCTTTTCCTCGTCTGCTTCTTCTTGAATATTGGCTTGTCAGAACAGCCAACTATTCAGGGTTTTATGCTTGCAGTCTTGTTCTTATTGTTACTGCCAGTGAAAGGCGTTCTGTACTTCTTGGTACTAAACCGATTCAAGTTCCGTGTTCGAACCTCCCTACTCACTTCTTTGTCACTGTTTAACTACAGTGAATTTGGCCTCATCGTCGGTGGCCTTGCTTTTAAGATGGGCTGGATGTCTGGCGACATCTTGGTGGCAGTGGCTATAGCCGTTTCATTGTCGTTCTTAATCGCTGCACCTCTCAACAAAGCGGGTCACAAACTTTATCAACAATCAGGTCGCTGGTTAAAAGAGCACGCTGCTGAGAAGCTCCACCAACGCGACAAACGAATTGACCCAGGTCGGGCTCAGGTTCTAATTCTTGGCATGGGACGCATTGGTACTGGTGCCTACGACGAATTACGCTCACGCTACGGCAAAGTGAGTTTAGGTGTAGAAGTTCGTGAAGACGCGGCACATAACCACAGAAGCCATGGCAGAAACGTTATTTCTGGTGACGCAACTGACCCGGATTTCTGGGAACGAATTTTAGACACAGCAAACGTAAAACTGGTGATCTTGGCTATGCCTCACCACCAGGGTAATCAAACCGCCTTAGAACAATTAAAATCACGCAACTTTAAAGGTCAAATAGCGGCAATTGCCGAATATCCAGATCAGCTCGAAACACTGAAAGAGAATGGCGTCGATGCGGCATTTAACATTTACAGCGAAGCTGGCAGCGGTTTTGCCCGACATGTTTGTGAACAATTGAATCCGAACATCAATAAAATATAATATTCAACATGTTCCATTCAACCTCTCAAAATTGCGCTTTTTTTGCACTTTTGAGAGGTTTTTGTTCAAAAAACCAACCGCAATTAGACACCACTCACCAAAACCACCTTTAAATTAGATACTTTCTAATATAACCCCCTTTATATTATTTTTTTGCTCATATTCGGTTGCTTTTTTTAGCC
>NZ_JBFRVX010000787.1:0-136 GCF_041475345.1 Vibrio sp. 10N.222.48.A3
AAGTGCGCTTTGGGCTTTGTCTGGTTTGTCGGTGAAGATATCAAGGCGCTCTGTTTTTTCAGTCAGGTCGTTTATCAGGGGCTTAGATAGGGTAAATGCTTTGCCTGACAGTAAAGTATGGGCTTTTGGCTCAATA
>NZ_JBFRVX010000787.1:347-1590 GCF_041475345.1 Vibrio sp. 10N.222.48.A3
CCTTTTGCCCTTGGGTTAGGCGAGGCTTGGTATCGAGGAAGTCCTGCACCTGTTTGTGGGTAGCAAAAGGCTGATGTTGGTCTTTACCATCATCGATGTTTTGCAAGATGCGCTTTTCAGTCTCCAGCGCGGCGTGCGTCGTCCAGCGTGTGCCGTCACTGTACTCTGCAGAGAGGGTGTCGCTGCGTTTAGTCAGCTCTGTTTCAACCTGCTCTTTGGTAATAGAGCCTCCGGCTTCTTCAAAGGCGTAACGCACCGCTTCCACCACTAAGGCTTTTTGGCTAAACGCCGCTTCTCGCTCTGAGAGGTGGTTCAGGGCAAAGCTGACCGCTTTTTCGATGAGTGGGGCGTTTTGCGCTTTGGCGAGTGCTGACAGTGCCTGACTGACATCCTGCTTTAGCAAATCTTGGGTGGCGTCGTTTAGGTAGCGGTCGTTGACGTTTTGCGTCTGCAGTACACGCTCAATGGCTGACGGGGAGACCTGCTCTTTTTCAAGTGCGCTTTGGGCTTTTGGCTCAATATGGTGGGCGCTATGAACGTAGTCGTATTGCAGCGGCGCGTCTTTTAGGCTCTCTAAGTTGACGCGCTGCGTTTCCCCTTTGCTCTCAAGCGTGAGGCTTTCTTTGTCAATGTGAGTGACAAGGTAGCTTTGGTTCGCGTCCAAGCCAGCAGGGAAGTGTTTGCCTAGCGTTTGAAGGCGTTCGCCTTGGGCGATATTGAGACTTTGCGGTTTATTGATTTGCATCTTCATGTGCTTAAAGGCGCGACTGGACGGGTCAAAGGTGTGTGATTGTCCATCGCGTTTGCTGAGTGCGGTCATGGTGTTGCTCTCTTTGTCGATACTGGCGATGACAAAACTCTGAGGTTTGTTTTTCTCCCAATGGGTGAGTGTCATGCCTGGTTTGTAGTGTTGAACGAGGGGTTGTTGCGCTTTAGAGAGGTGGTGAGGGGTTTGAGTGAATAGGGTGGTTTCGTGTCTGGCGAGGGCGCCGGTATTTTTGAGCTGGCCCCGTATCGCTTCGGTTAACCGCCGCTGCTCGACGCTGGAAGTGGCAATCACTTGCGTGTTGGCTTTATCGGGGAGGTCGGCGTACACCCGCGCTATCCTATCGGTATCATTGTCATGCAGTTTTACGTTGGTGTTGCTGGCTCGCTTGCCAACCCAAGAATGACTCTCCACATTGCCTTTTTGATACAGCGAGATAGCGTTATTGGCTTTAAATCCCTGACGGCTTGATACGCG
>NZ_JBFRVX010000788.1:0-7737 GCF_041475345.1 Vibrio sp. 10N.222.48.A3
GACCTATAGGAAAAATAAGCAAAAAAAAAGGAGCCTTACGGCTCCTTTCTTGGCTAGATAGCTATAATTCTCTTAATGAGAAGCTATTATTCGCCTTTAGCAGCTTTGAATGCGTCTGCCATTGCGTTACCGAACGCGCCTTCATCAGACTTGTTCAGTGAAGCCATTGCTTCTTGCTCATCAGCTTCATCTTTAGCTTTGATAGATAGGTTGATTACGCGGTTCTTACGGTCTACACCAGTGAACTTCGCTTCAACGCTGTCGCCAACGCTTAGGATTAGAGATGCATCTTCGATACGGTCACGAGAAACTTCAGAAGCACGTAGGTAGCCTTCAACGCCTTCGATTAGCTCGATAGTAGCGCCTTTAGCGTCAACTGCAGTTACAGTACCGTTTACAAGAACACCTTTCTTGTTGTCAGCAACGTATGCGTTGAACGGGTCGTTTTCCATTTGCTTAACGCCAAGAGAAATACGCTCACGCTCTGCATCTACTGCTAGAACAACAGCAGAGATTTCGTCGCCTTTCTTGTATTCACGTACAGCTTCTTCGCCGGCAGCGTTCCAAGAAATGTCAGATAGGTGTACAAGACCGTCGATACCGCCTTCTAGACCGATGAAGATACCAAAGTCAGTGATAGACTTGATCTTACCAGTAACTTTGTCGCCCTTAGCTTGCATTTCTGCAAATGACTGCCATGGGTTAGCTTTACACTGTTTCAGACCTAGAGAGATACGACGACGTTCTTCGTCGATATCAAGAACCATAACCTCAACTTCGTCGCCAACATTAACAACTTTAGAAGGGTGGATGTTCTTGTTAGTCCAATCCATTTCAGAAACGTGTACTAGACCTTCAACGCCTTCTTCGATTTCAACGAAGCAGCCGTAGTCAGTTAGGTTTGTAACACGACCAGAAAGCTTGTGACCTTCTGGGTAACGCTTAGCGATTGCTACCCATGGATCTTCGCCTAGTTGCTTAAGACCTAGTGAAACACGAGTGCGCTCACGATCGAACTTAAGAACTTTAACTAGGATTTCGTCACCAACGTTAACGATCTCTGATGGGTGCTTAACGCGCTTCCAAGCCATATCTGTGATATGTAGAAGACCGTCAACACCGCCAAGATCAACGAATGCACCGTAGTCAGTAAGGTTCTTAACGATACCTTTAACTTCAGTACCTTCTTGTAGAGTTTCAAGAAGTTCGTCACGCTCAACACTGTTTTCAGATTCGATAACAGCACGACGAGAAACAACAACGTTGTTACGCTTCTGGTCTAGCTTGATTACTTTGAACTCTAGCTCTTTGTTTTCTAGGTGAGCAGTGTCACGGATAGGACGTACGTCTACTAGAGAACCAGGAAGGAAAGCACGGATACCGTTAAGTTCAACAGTGAAACCGCCTTTAACTTTACCGTTGATGATACCAACAACAGTTTCAGCTTCTTCACAAGCTTTCTCAAGTACGATCCAAGCTTCGTGACGCTTAGCTTTCTCACGAGAAAGTTGAGTTTCACCGAAACCATCTTCAACAGCGTCTAGAGCTACGTCTACTTCAGCACCAACTTCAACTTCAAGTTCGCCAGCAGCGTTCTTGAATTGTTCAGCAGGGATAGCAGATTCAGACTTAAGACCAGCGTCTACAAGAACGTAACCGTTCTCGATAGCTACTACAGTACCTTTAACGATGCTGCCTTGTTGGAATTCAGTTTCAGATAGAAACTCTTCAAAGAGTTGAGCAAAAGATTCAGTCATTATTTAATCTTCAATAATTAAACGTCCATGGGTATCCTACCGCATGGGGTTGATAAATTCGCCGGTCATCATCCTTGCGACCAACGTTCGTACTAGCTCGGCGAAATTACCCAGCCAGTTTCGATTCAATATAGTGTAGTGCTTTTTCGACTACCTGCTCAATATTCATTGAGGTGGAATCAAGCACTAGAGCATCCTCTGCAGGGCGAAGTGGCGCCACTGGGCGATTACGATCTCGATCGTCTCGCTCTTGGATCTCGCTCAAAAGGTCGTCAAATTTAACATCTAACCCCTTCTGTTGCAACTGTTTAAGGCGACGACTCGCGCGCTCTTCAGCACTTGCATCTAAAAATATTTTCGCTTCAGCTTCAACAAATACAACGGTTCCCATGTCACGACCGTCTGCAACTAAACCAGGAGCTGCGCTAAAAGCACGTTGACGACGTAACAGTGCTTCACGAACGCGAGGTAAAGCAGCGACTTTTGAAGCCGCCATGCCCGTCTCTTCTTTACGAAGTTCACCAGACACATCTTCGCCTTCTAAGATAACCTTCACTAGCTCACCTTCAGCGATAAACTGAACATCTAAGTGAGTTGCAAGCGGTACTAAAGCATCTTCTGATTCAGTATCCACGCCATGGTGAATTGCCGCTAAAGCCAATACGCGATAGATCGCGCCTGAGTCTAGAAGATGAAAGCCTAGCTTATCTGCTAGTAACATACACAGGGTACCTTTACCTGCACCACTTGGTCCATCAACCGTAATCACTGGGCTTTGAGAAGGCATCTTTTACTCCACGTTTTGTCGTAAGTTTTATTCTGTACTAGCGATTCGCCACTACTTTATAGGCGGCATATTATAGAGAAAATTTGCAAGTCGAGCGAGGTAAATCTCAGATAATTCCGGGGTGATGCTACAGAAACCCATGCAACCAACTCAATATCCGTTAACTTAGATAAATAAGGCTGTCATCCGCTTCTCTTTAGGCATAAAAAAGCCTCGCGATAAGCAAGGCTCATGATTTTGCATTTTTGTAGAGCAAAGAAGTAGTCGCTAAAAGACGCTTAGCCAATAATAGCTCGAACCGCTTCTAGGTCTTCTGGCGTATCAACACCAGCTGCAGGTGCTTCTGCCGCAACGTCTACATGGATTTTTTCACCGTACCAAAGTACACGTAGCTGCTCTAGGCACTCAATACGCTCAAGGGTACTTGGTTCCCAATTGATATAGGTATTAATAAAACCCGCACGGTAAGCGTAAATGCCAATGTGACGAAGCAGTGGAGATTCAGCAGCTGTACCATTGTTCGCGTAAGCATCGCGATCCCAAGGAATAGTAGCTCGGCTAAAGTACAGGGCATACCCATCTTTGTCGGTCACAACTTTTACGGCGTTAGGATTAAACACTTCGTCAGCATGAGTAATTTCCACACCGAGTGTTGCCATCGGAGCTGTACTGTTCGCAAGGTTGTTCGCGACCTGATTAATGATCGCAGGTGGGATAAGTGGCTCATCACCTTGAACATTCACGATAATATGATCATCTGGAATCTTCATAACTTCAATCACTTCAGCGAGGCGCTCAGTGCCTGACTCATGATTCGGTGATGTCATACAAACGGTCGCGCCAAATGCTTTGGCCGCTTTTTCAACTCGAGCGTCGTCGGTAGCGATAATAACGTTATCGGCACCCGCCTTCATTGACTGTTCGTATACCCATTGAATCATCGGCTTTCCACCAATGTCAGCAAGTGGCTTCCCTGGTAAACGGCTCGATTGGTATCTTGCAGGTATAACAACCGTATAAGACATTACTTACCCTCATCCATTGAAACGGTGCGAGCTTCAGGTTCCAAAAGAACAGGAATACCCTCTTTAATTGGGTAAGCAAGGCGATCAATTTTACAAACAAGCTCTTGCTTATCCTTGTCAAAAGTTAGTTTACCTTTACATACAGGGCAAGCAACGATCTCAAGTAGACGGTGATCCATAGTATTCCATAACCTCTTTTATTCTTTTTAAAATTTGCTGTTGCGAATCTTCATCAAACTGCGCAGAAACTGGAAGATACCACCAGTTATCTTGCGCATATTCTTCGCATTTTACAGCGTCTTTTTCTGTCATAATCATATTCATACCTTTTTTTGCCAAGGCATGAAGTTCATCTTTATCAAAATCTTGATGGTCAGCGAAGCCCTGCGTGTAAACCACGTCACCATCAAGGTTTTCCAATGTTTTGAAAAAGCGTGGTGGGTGACCGATACCAGCAAAAGCCACCAGCTTCTGTAATTCTGCCACAGACCTTTTCTGACCCGTCTTCAGGTTAACCGCTTGGCTTGGAAGCAAAGACATCGAGAACTCTCGCCCGTGCGCTTTACCGCCATTATTAACCAAAAAGTCTACGTCATCTAAACGAGATATAGGCTCTCTTAATGGGCCCAAAGGAATTAGGCACTCACTACCAAAGCGTCTCGCACCGTCGATAACAGCAAATTCAATATCGCGTTCAAGTGCATAATGCTGAAGGCCGTCGTCAGTGATGATGACATTAACCCCTTCGCTCAGCAAAGCCTTTACTGCGTTTGCGCGCACAGGGTCAACCGCTACAGGCGCACCAGTTCGCTTACGAATCAAACGAGGCTCATCACCAGAGTGCTCTGCTGGCGTGTTTTCATCCAACACTAACGGATAGTTTGGTGCTTTCGCCCCATAACCTCGAGAAACAACACCTGGCTTAAAACCGTGAGCCTGAAGCATCTCTACCAACCAAATCACAACCGGTGTTTTGCCATTGCCGCCAGCGGTGATATTACCAACAACAATCACGGGTAAAAGCGGGCGATAGGTCTCTTTTTTCCCCGATAGATAAGCATCACGACGTTGACCGCTGATCATTTTGAACAGCTGACTCAATGGCCACAATAGCGGCCAGAGAAAGTATTTTAATGGGTGATTGTTAAACCAAATTTTTTCGATCACAACAAGACCTAATCTTATCCGCTGAACTGAATTCGGTGTAGTTGTGCATAAGCGCCATCAAGGGCGATGAGCTCGGCATGTGCACCTCTTTCTACAATATGCCCATCATCAACCACTAGAATCTCATCAGCTTGCTCGATAGTAGAAAGTCGGTGTGCGATAACAAGTACTGTTTTGTCTTTCTGCAGCTCTTCTAACGCAGATTGAATCGCTCTTTCTGACTCGGTATCCAATGCAGATGTCGCCTCATCAAGGATCAGAACAGGTGCATCTCTCAATAGAGCACGTGCAATCGCGATACGCTGTCTTTGACCGCCAGACAGGCTCGCGCCATTTTCGCCAACAACCGTATCGATGCCATTTTCCATGCCTTCGATAAACTCGCTTGCATGCGCAAGTTTAGCCGCGTGTTCGATCTGTTCACGTGAATACTGTTCTTCAGCTGCGTAAGCGATGTTGTTCGCAACCGTATCGTTAAATAGGTGCACATTCTGGGAAACAAGAGCGAAGTGCTCACGTAGATTTCTTAATTCATAATCACGAATGTCGTGACCATCAAGCTCAATAGAGCCAGAGTCTACGTCATAAAAGCGAGTAAACAGGTTCGCAATGGTACTCTTACCCGAACCTGAACGGCCGACAAGTGCGACTGTCTTGCCTTTCGGTATATTAAAACTGACCTTATCAAGCGCTGCTTTCTCTGCTCCTTGGTAAGTAAATGTCACATCTTTTACTTCAACTTCACCCGCTACGGTTTCAGGCTTCAACGTACCTTTATTTTGTTCCGTATCTAGATCCATCAAACCAAATAGGGTCGTACTCGCTGCCATACCACGTTGGAATTCAGACGTTACGTTAGTCAGAGCTTTTAGTGGGCGTAGTAAACCAAACATCGCCGAGAACACAACAGTGAACGTACCAGGAGTAAGCTCTGCTTTAATTGAATCAACACTAGCAAGAAATAGAACAACTACGATTGCAAGTGATGCAATCATCTGAATAATTGGGTTAGCGGCCGCTTGAGCAGTGATTAGCTTCATGCTTTGTTGGCGCATTTGGTTACTAACTTGGTCAAAGCGGTGTTTTTCTAGATCTTGTCCGCCATACGTTAGAACGACTTTATGTCCTTTCAGCATTTGTTCTGCAGAAGAGGCGACGTGACCCATACTGGTTTGCATGTTCTTAGAGATCTTTCTGAATCGCTTCGATACGATACTGATTGCCCACGCGACAAGAGGGGCGACAGCGAACAACACCAAAGACAACTGCCAACTATTCCAGAACATCAGCGTCAACAGGCCAATAATACTTGCACCTTCACGGACAATACTGACTAATGCTTTACTGGTTGCCGCAGAGACTTGCTCTGAATCGTAAGTAATTCGAGATAGCAGCGCACCAGTCTGTTCTTTATCAAAAAAAGAAACTGGCATATGCATAAAATGGCTGAATATTTTACGTCGAATTTCCATGACCACATTGCCTGAAACCCAGCTCAAACAATAAGTTGAAACAAAGCCACTGATGCCACGAACGAACATCATGACAAAGATAATGAGAGGGAGCGTACGTAAAAAGTCAGATTCTGCATTACCAAAGCCTTCATCAAGTAACGGCTTTAGTAAGGAAATCATGTAGGTATCAGTGACAGCATTTATAATAAGCGCAATAACCGCAACACCAAGGCCGGCCTTATATAGTCGAATATAAGTCCAAAGTCTTTTAAATGTGACCCAGGTAGTTTCATCTGTTTGTGTTGACATAGAATCGCTTAATTTTCTCACAATAATCTTCCTATTCTACTCCCTTACGAAGCATCTGCCTATACCACTGTCTGCCTTGTTGTTCTCTAATCTCATGATATTGCCAACCTTCTTGACCAATACTGATGGTTATTTGGCCGCTTTCTCCAGTATCAAGCCAAGCACTCCCTGCGTCGTGATAACGTTCAATAACGGATTCACTCGGCATCCCCCATTGATTGCCTTTGCCCAAAGAAGCGATCGCTAACTGAGGTGAAACGGCCTCAATAAAACTGGCGATCGAAGACGTATTGCTACCATGATGAGGAACAAGCATTACGTCACTTCGAAGCCGTTCGCCTTCGCGTGCAAGTAACCACTCACTGACCAATTCAATATCACCAGTAAGTAACATCGAGAACTCTAGAGCGGGGTCAAAAAGCCTGACCACGCACGAATGTGGGTTATACGCCCTCTTCACTTGTTTGGGAGGCCACAAGACCTCAAAAGCAACCCCTTGCCAAGTCCATACTTCTCCTAAAATACATGCTTGAATATTTGACGATTCTTGAATCGTAGATTGTCCTTGTTGACTGATATTCTGACTGGCTCTTACCCACTTAGGGTTGTAATTTTCAAGTAACGACGGATAGCCACCAGCGTGGTCAGAATCGAAATGACTCACTATTATACCCTCCAACTCATGAATTCCCCTCTGATTCAAAGTAGGAATAAGTAAGGATTCGACAATGGAACCTCCTGGCCATGCGTTACCAAGATCGTAAATAACAATCTGATTGTTCTTTTCTAAGAGCAAAGACAACCCGTGACCAACATCCAAGATATCGATAGTTAGTTTGTCTTGTTGAGGCTTGCCGAACTCCCACCACAGTACAAACACGGTAATAATCAATATAGATAGTGCTCGCTTGAAATATCGACTGACAAAACCGAAAAACAAGATGAGGAATACAGACAACTCAATCGTGTGATTATCCACTTGAAACCAAAATCGTTCAGAGAAAGGAAGACTAAATACGAGAGGCTCAAGCGATAAGTCGACCAACATCCATAATTGTTCAGACAAACCATTGTTGAATGTAGTTAAGCCAACGCCACCTGATACTGGCGCCAATATTAAGCTAAAGAACATTGCCAGGAACAATAGTGGAATAACCACCATCGACACCCAAGGTAAAAGGAGCAAGTTGTAGAAAACAGAGACTAAGCTGACCCCATTAAAGAACAGCATCGAAAAG
>NZ_JBFRVX010000789.1:0-1569 GCF_041475345.1 Vibrio sp. 10N.222.48.A3
CTCTTTTATGCATAATTCTCAAGCGTTCACAGACTCTCTTCCTAAACACATTGCTATCATTATGGATGGTAATGGTCGCTGGGCAAAAGCTCAGGGTAAGCCTCGTGTCTTTGGTCATAAAAATGGCGTTCAAGCTGTTCGAAAAACCATATCTTCAGCAGCCAGACTTGGCATTAAAGCCGTAACTCTTTTTGCTTTTAGTAGTGAAAATTGGCGTCGTCCTGAAGAAGAAGTGGGTCTCTTGATGGAACTGTTTATTTCAGTGCTATCGAGTGAAGTAAAAAAGCTTCATAAAAATAATCTACAACTTCGTGTTATTGGTGATAAAAGTCGTTTTAATGAGCGACTACAAAAGAAAATAGAAGAAGCGGAAGCTTTGACTAGCACCAATACGGGTATGGTTATTAATATTGCGGCTAACTACGGCGGTAAGTGGGATATCCAGCAAGCGATGACTTCGATTGCTCAACAGGTTAAGTCTGGCGATATTAATGTAGAAGACATTGATGAAGCTATGATTACACAACACCTGACGATGGCAGATATTCCAGAAGTCGATCTACTTATCCGCACCAGTGGCGAGTGCCGCATTAGTAACTTTATGCTTTGGCAATTAGCTTACGCCGAAATGTATTTCACTGAACAATTCTGGCCAGACTTTAATGAAGACAGCTTAGTAGAAGCTGTGACTTGGTTTGTAAACCGCGAGCGTCGTTTTGGATGCACCGGTGAGCAAATTAAAGCTCTGATGGACAGTTAATAAGGATTTTTTTGGTTTGAAACAACGAATTATTACGGCGTTGATTTTAGCTCCCCTAGTTATTCTAGGTATTTTCGAGTTATCACTTCCCACGTTTATTCTTTCACTAGCAGTAATCTCGCTATTGGGTCTTTGGGAGTGGACTCAGTTTGTTGAAAGCAAATCACGTTATTTAGCGTTGATTCCAACAGTTGTGGTAAGTGCTGCAAGTTTTGCTTTTATACCTTTTGATGCATTTAGCCTTAATAACTTATCGGGTGCTCACTACGCCATTCTAACGATTGGTTCAATTTGGTGGGTAATCGCGAGTGGTATGGCAGTGACTTATCCTAAGTCTATGCCAGCATGGAAAGACTCATCCATTCTTCGTCACGCATTTGGCGTGCTGACTTTGCTACCATTCTTCTGGAGTGTGGTTATCCTGCGTGCTAACGGTATTGATGTTGATCCTTACCACGGCGCAAAATTGGTGATGTTCGTTTGCTTGCTTGTTTGGGCTGCGGACAGTGGTGCTTACTTTTCAGGAAAGAGCTTTGGCAAGCGCAAAATGGCCCCTGCGGTGAGTCCTAATAAAACGATTGAAGGTCTTATTGGTGGCATCATTACAGCAGTGATCGTGGCCTGGATCTTTGCTGACTTGTTTGATATCCAATTCACAAGCCCTCTCCACATGATTGTTATTACTCTTGTGACCGTCGTTATTTCTGTTCTTGGTGATCTTGTTGAAAGCATGTTTAAACGTGTTTCTGGGGTGAAAGACAGCAGTAATCTGATTCCTGGTCATGGTGGTATACTTGATAGAATAGATA
>NZ_JBFRVX010000790.1:0-286 GCF_041475345.1 Vibrio sp. 10N.222.48.A3
TCCGTCATAAACGAACTGGGTAATCGTTGCCCCATCTGCACTTTGCACTGGCATCACATCAACCGTGCCTGTCGTGACAACACCAGCAGCCAAATCAGCCACCGTTGGCTCAGTAATGGTCAACGTTTGGTTTTGCATGCCTTGCACATCATCGCTGACCGTCACTTTCAATGGCGACATCAATGAATCGTCACCATCGCGGTCGACGGCAAATACAGGCAGTTCAAAGCTCAGATCGTTCTTCGCTTGGCCATCAGCATGATCTAACGCTTCAAGCAGAGTAAAG
>NZ_JBFRVX010000791.1:0-1100 GCF_041475345.1 Vibrio sp. 10N.222.48.A3
TTGAAGCGTTAGATCATGAAGATGGCCTTGCAAATAACGACCTGAGCTTTGAACTGCCTGTTTATGCCGTGGACACTGATGGCGATAACTCGCAAATTTCCCCGCTTACAATGACCATCGGTGATGATGTGCAAATCATGAAAGATGGTGTGCTCAATATTGTTGAACCGACGGTTGCGGATTTGGCTGCTGGTAAGGTGACGACTGCCACCATTGATGTGATGCCTGATCAGAGTGCTGATGGCGCGACCATTACCCAGATCACGTATGATAATACCGTTTACACCTTGAATCAGGGCTTAACGGGAGAGCAGCTTATCACTGTGCCTGAGGGAAAACTGTTTGTTACCCTTGAAGGTGAAATACGCTTTGAACCCAATCGCGATTTAAACCACACAAGCAGCGAAGATATCGTTAAGACGATCGTGGTGACGTCAAGTGACTTTGATAAAGATCCGGTGACATCCACCGTTACTTTGACCATCACCGATGGTGATATTCCAATCATCAATACTATTCCAAGCGTCACGCTATCAGAATCCAATCTAGCCGATGGCTCGGCAGTAAGCACCGTGCCTGTGAGTCAAACTGAGATTATTCAGTTTACCAATCAAAGTGATGATGTAGTCAAGTTCCGTATCGACCCTGCTCAATTCAACACCAACGACGCGCTTAAATCGGGCGGGTTAGCCGTCGAGTTACGTGTCGATCCACAAAACAGCAACCAGTACATTGGCTTTGTGAAAGATGGATCCAACCCAGAAGTTCCCGTCTTTACTATTAGCTTTTCTACCAGCACGGTGGGTGAGTACACCTTTACTCTACTTGAAGCATTAGATCATGCTGATGGCCAAGCAAAGAACGATCTGAGCTTTGAGCTTCCTGTACTTGCGGTCGATCGTGATGGTGATGATTCATTGATGTCGCCATTGAAAGTGACGGTTAGCGATGATGTGCAAGGCATGCAAAACCAAACGTTAACCATTACTGAGCCAACGGTGGCTGATTTGGCTGCAGGTGTTGTTACGACAGGCACTGTCGATGTGATGCCAGTGCAAAGTGCAGATGGTGCAACAATCACTCAGTTCGTTTATGACGGA
>NZ_JBFRVX010000792.1:0-1414 GCF_041475345.1 Vibrio sp. 10N.222.48.A3
CGATCGCCTTATTGCACCGGACAACCCAGTATTCAAAGATGAAGATGTCATTGATCGTGCAATACGCCCTAAAGCACTGGCTGACTATCAAGGTCAGGATCACGTCCGTGGTCAGATGGAAATTTTCATCAAAGCAGCACAAATGCGTAATGAGGCGCTCGATCATCTGTTGATATTTGGTCCTCCAGGCTTGGGCAAAACCACATTGGCAAACATTGTTGCTAATGAAATGGATGTGAACATTCGTACCACTTCAGGACCTGTATTGGAAAAAGCAGGTGACTTGGCGGCATTGCTGACCAACCTTGAAGAAAATGATGTTCTATTCATTGATGAGATCCACCGCCTTAGTCCTGTGGTTGAAGAGGTTCTGTATCCGGCAATGGAAGATTACCAATTAGATATCATGATTGGTGAAGGCCCAGCGGCACGTTCTATCAAGATCGACCTTCCTCCTTTCACTTTGATTGGCGCAACCACTCGTGCTGGTTCACTGACATCGCCGTTGCGTGACCGTTTCGGTATTACTCAGCGTCTTGAGTACTATAAAGTTGAAGATTTACAAAGCATCGTTCAACGAAGTGCTGATTGTCTTGGTCTTTCTATGGAATCGCAAGGGGCGTTAGAAGTTGCTCGTCGAGCTCGTGGTACGCCACGTATTGCTAACCGTTTACTGCGCCGTGTTCGTGACTATGCGGAAGTGAAAGGCGATGGACATATTTGCCCAGAGGTTGCTGATAAAGCGCTAAACATGTTGGATGTCGATGCTAAAGGTTTCGACTACATGGATAGGAAGCTTTTGCTTGCGATTATGGAGAAGTTTGGTGGTGGGCCGGTTGGTATAGACAACATGGCTGCGGCGATTGGTGAAGAAAGAGATACCATTGAAGATGTGTTAGAACCTTACTTGATTCAACAAGGTTATCTACAAAGAACGCCAAGAGGTCGAATCGCGACCGACAGAGCGTATTTACACTTCGGCATCGATAAACCATCTAATCGTTAATTTATTCATTTTTAAAGATCCCAGTTGCATAAGCGCTGGGATTTTTTGCTTTCTATTGAATAACAACTCTTTGAGCGAGTCGATAAAAAAAGCTGAATAGCTCCCTCAAAAATGAAAACTTTGATTTCATGTTTGAATTGAGTAACAAAAAGTGAAATAAGCTGTTATGGTTTTTGTTAATACTTTATGGGTAGTTGTAATTCATATGTTGATGCAGTGCTGAGCTTTTGTCACAGATATCATATGCTGCTATTAATAGAGACATAATTGGTGTGATTTTAATCATAACTGTTCAAAAATAACTCTAATTTGCTTGAATAAAATTGATACAAATCAACGCAAGGTTCTCCTATAAACCTTTTGAAACATACTGATTTTACCAGTAATATTAGCGTCAGCTATATTAGC
>NZ_JBFRVX010000793.1:0-4626 GCF_041475345.1 Vibrio sp. 10N.222.48.A3
AGGTAGGTTAGGGTTTATCACTAAGGCTTTTTTCTTTTTAAGTTTGTGATCTAGCCACGCGAGTTGCATAGCGTATAGCGCACCGATGGTAAGTGTCGCGTATGAGAACAGAGCTAAAGATATGTGTAGCAACAGCTTCGGGTCATTCTCTAAGTGTTTGATGAAGGTACTAGGAAGAAAAGTGGCAGCCATTAGATTTAGAGCAGCGAAGCTATAAACAACCGGCAAGATGAACCACAAACGGGTTTTGAGCATAGCACCGCTCATGACCACAGATATGATTAAACTGATTAAAGAAGCAACGTTTAAGATACTGAGGTTTTGACCACTGGCATTAAAGATTAAATCGCCAAGCAACCAAGCATGGAAAGCTAAAGCAAGTAATGCGCTGATAAACACCGTTTTTACACGGATTCCTGTTTGGTGCACGAGACCTGGAATGATCGTGAAAATCGCCATTGTATAAAGAAAGGCTGCTGCGATCGCAATAAGACTGTCCATGGTATCCATTTAAATGATTACTAATTGGCGAATTATACCTCGCATCGCTCTTTGGGGCTATGGTGAACCTCATTCAATTCCAAGTGAATAATGTCTCACATCACATGCGTGGATGATTAACGCTCCACAACGGGTATGACTCTAATCCGCGCTAATGTATACTCACAGTAATAGTCGCAGTTTTGAGCGAAGAGAAAACTATGTTTGATAATTTAACGGATCGTCTATCCAAAACGCTGAAAAACATCAGCGGTAAAGGTCGCCTGACCGAAGACAATATTAAAGAGACGCTGCGTGAAGTACGTATGGCGCTACTTGAAGCCGACGTTGCACTGCCAGTTGTCCGCGATTTTGTTAAGCGCGTAAAAGAAGGCGCTGTAGGTGTTGAGGTTTCTAAATCTCTCACCCCGGGTCAAGAATTCATTAAGATCGTTCAAGCTGAACTTGAAGCTGTGATGGGGGAGTCTAACGAGGCTCTTGACCTGGCAGCACAACCGCCAGCCGTTATCTTAATGGCGGGTCTACAAGGTGCGGGTAAAACCACATCGGTAGGTAAGCTATCTAAGCTCCTGACTGAGCGTGATAAGAAGAAAGTTTTGGTTGTGTCTGCCGACGTTTACCGTCCAGCCGCGATCAAACAGCTTGAAACCTTAGCAAGCGATGTGGGTGTCGACTTCTTCCCATCTTCAGCTGACCAAAAGCCTCTTGATATTGCAAACGCTGCAATCGACCACGCGAAGAAGAAATTCTACGACGTGCTAATTGTCGATACTGCCGGTCGTTTGGCTATCGATGAAGAGATGATGGGTGAAATCAAAGAGCTTCATACTGCCATTAAACCAGTAGAGACGCTGTTCGTTGTTGATGCTATGACAGGTCAAGATGCTGCGAATACTGCAAAAGCCTTTGGCGATACGCTACCACTAACCGGTGTTATCTTAACGAAAGTGGATGGTGACGCGCGTGGTGGTGCTGCACTGTCTGTTCGTCACATCACAGGTAAGCCGATTAAATTCTTAGGTGTTGGTGAGAAAACTGACGCACTAGAACCATTCCACCCAGATCGTGTTGCTTCTCGCATCCTAGGTATGGGCGACGTACTGTCTCTTATTGAAGATCTACAGAAGAACGTTGATACCGAGAAAGCAGAGAAACTGGCTAAGAAGTTCAAAGAGAAGAAAGGTTTTGACCTTGAAGACTTCCGCGAGCAGCTTGGTCAGATGAAAAATATGGGCGGCATGATGGGCATGATGGATAAGCTTCCAGGCATGTCTCAGCTACCAGACAACGTTAAAGATAAAGTTGATGACAAGATGTTCAAGCAAATGGAAGCGATCATCAACTCTATGACAATGAAAGAGCGTCAGCGCCCAGACCTAATCAAAGGCTCACGCAAAAAGCGTATTGCTGCAGGTTCTGGTACGCAAGTACAAGATGTAAACCGTATGCTTAAACAGTTCACTCAAATGCAGAAGATGATGAAGAAAATGCAGAAAGGTGGAATGAAAGGCATGATGCGCAACATGCAAGGCATGATGGGCGGCGGTGGAGGTATGGGCGGAATGGGTGGTGGTTTTAACCCGTTTGGCCGATAATCTACAAATGTAAGCTTTAGCTACGTTACTTTTCATAGTGTTAGCCGTGTCACAGAAAGTGAGCGGTGGCTATGTTGGTGAAAAAATAGCTAAAGCCCTTGCATTGCCCCGGAATAAGAGTAAAATTCCGGGGCTTTAATTTGGCACGAGACCCCAAGCTATTTACTTATACTTGGGGTTAATTATTTTATTAAGAAAGCAAAGAGGACGACATGGTAACCATTCGTTTGGCACGTCACGGTGCAAAGAAGCGCCCATTTTATCAAATCGTAGTTGCGGATAGCCGTAACTCTGTAACTGGCCGTTTCATCGAGAAAGTAGGTTTCTTTAACCCTACTGCTCAAGGTCAAGAAGAAGGTCTACGTCTAGACCTAGATCGTGTTAACCACTGGGTTGGTCAAGGCGCATCTCTATCTGACCGCGTAGCTAAGCTAGTTAAAGACGCTCAAAAAGCGGCTTAATTCTTTTTTAAAAAGAGAAATAGCTTATGTCGATGAAGGGTAAAGAAACGATGAGCGAGCAAAACGAAAGAATTGTTATGGGTAAACTTGGGTCTACCTATGGTATTCGTGGCTGGCTTAAAGTGTTCTCCTACACAGACAATGCTGAAAGCATATTTGATTACAGTCCTTGGTATTTAAAGCTAAAGGGCGAGTGGGTTGAGTATAAAGTTGAAAGCTGGAAACGTCATGGTCAAGGCTATGTATGTAAGCTAGCGGGATTAGATGTACGTGAAGACGCGCAACTGATGACCAACTTTGAAATTGCTATTGACCCTGCTTCATTACCTGAATTGTCAGAAGATGAATTCTACTGGCGCGAATTGTTCGGTATGCAAGTTTTTACCACTAAAGGTTACAACCTTGGTGAGGTCACTGACCTATTAGAAACTGGCTCGAACGATGTTCTAGTAATCAAAGCAAATCTTAAAGATGCTTTTGGCCAAAAGGAACGGTTAATCCCGTACCTTGAAGAGCAAGTGATCAAGAAAGTTGATCGCGAAGCTCGCCGGATCGAAGTTGACTGGGATCCTGGATTCTAACTCCAAATTACAGAGCGAGAGAACACATGTGGGTTGGCATTATTAGCCTTTTTCCTGAAATGTTCCGTTCTGTTACTGATTTTGGAGTAACAGGTCAAGCGGTTAAAAAAGGTCTTTTATCTATTGAAACATGGAATCCTCGTGATTTCACTCATGATAAACATCGCACTGTTGATGACAGACCTTACGGTGGTGGTCCTGGCATGTTAATGATGGTTCAGCCTTTGCGCGATGCTATCCAAACAGCCAAACAGGCAGCACCGGGAAAGACGAAGGTTATTTACCTTTCACCTCAAGGTCGTAAACTCGACCAACAAGGTGTTGAAGAGCTGGCAACAAACGAGAACTTGCTTCTTATTTGTGGTCGCTATGAAGGGGTAGATGAGCGCATCATTCAATCTGAAGTCGACGAAGAATGGTCGATTGGAGATTTTGTGATGACGGGTGGCGAGCTGCCAGCCATGACGTTGATTGATTCAGTATCTCGGTTTGTTCCGGGTGTACTTGGAGATTTCGCATCAGCAGAAGAAGATTCTTTTGCAAATGGTTTGCTAGATTGTCCCCATTATACGCGCCCTGAGGTGCTAGACGATAAAGATGTGCCATCGGTACTCAAGTCTGGAAACCATAAGGACATTCGTCGCTGGCGATTGAAACAATCGTTGGGCCGAACTTGGCTAAGAAGACCAGAACTCCTGGAAAACCTAGCTCTGACTGACGAACAGGAACAATTACTGGCTGAATTCATTAAAGAGCAACGCTCTTAACGAAAAGCAAGCAGTAACCTATTAAATTTAGTATCAGTTTATTCTAGGAATTTATACAAATGAGCAACATCATCAAGGCTCTTGAAGAAGAGCAACTAAAATCAGACCTTCCTAAATTCGCACCAGGTGACACTGTTGTAGTTAAGGTTAAGGTAAAAGAAGGTGACCGTGAGCGTCTACAGGCTTTCGAAGGCGTTGTAATCGCTATTCGTAACCGTGGTCTACACTCTGCATTCACAGTTCGTAAGATCTCGAACGGTGAAGGCGTAGAGCGTGCGTTCCAAACTCACTCTCCAATGGTTGATAGCATCGAAGTTAAACGCCGTGGTGCAGTACGTCGTGCCAAGTTGTACTACCTACGTGAGCGTTCTGGTAAGTCAGCTCGTATTAAAGAGAAGCTTACTAAGAAGTAATTCTTTTTGCATTCTATCGATAAAAGCGGAGCCATTTGGCTCCGCTTTTTTGTGTCTGCTATTTAGAGTCTCACAGGTAAGAGATCTCCAACTTGCTCGTTCCTCACTCTTGAGGATGACGAATGACAAGCCTTGATACCTTGATAGGCTGTCGAACCGCTGAGGGAGTTTTTGAATCAACAGGAGCTGTCATTCCCTAGACTGACGAAGGAAGGAGTAGGGAATCCCCATTAGTGCCGTGTTATAGGCAATAAAAAAGGATTGCCGTAAAACGCCAACCCTTCAAAATTTACTCGCTACTCGCTACT
>NZ_JBFRVX010000794.1:0-291 GCF_041475345.1 Vibrio sp. 10N.222.48.A3
CCTTTATTGTTTGGCTTGAGTCCTCACTCGAGCCTAAACTCACTATTATTACACCTTCAAATTAAGAATCACTATGTCGAAGAAAATCACCATCGTTAAATGCCCTCAATGTAACACTGACGTTGAATGGGGCGAACAAAGCCCGCACCGCCCGTTTTGCAGCAAGCAATGTCAGATGATTGATTTCGGGGAATGGGCTGACGAAGAGAACAGCATCGCTGGTGCTCCAGACATGTCGGATAGCGATGGTTGGTCGGAAGACCCACACTAGGCGCGAGTAGCGAGTAGCGA
>NZ_JBFRVX010000795.1:0-4160 GCF_041475345.1 Vibrio sp. 10N.222.48.A3
TAGCGCTCGTATAAAACTCTTAAACCATTTGGCAGATCTTTAGGGTCTATTTGTATGAATAGGTGCCGCGCGTAAAAATTGGTGAGATGAGCGTACGCAAAGCAGTAATCGTCTTCCGTAAGTGCATGTTGCGCACAATAATCCATAAGTTTGGAACCTAATTGCTTACCGCGATGTTGTTTTGATATCGCCATTCCAGTAAGTAAGCGATTATTTTCTATTGTACGAAAGCGCACGACACCGCACAGCTCGTTATCCAGTAATAACGAATAGATCAGTTCACTTTTATTGGCTTTTCCCGTTGGGTAATGTTCTTTATAGAAACGTTTAACTAAGGGAACCTTTACTGGGTCTAATTGGGTAATGATGACATTGTTCATTCAGTCACTGCGCCATTGGTTTATCTGCTGTAGAATGACTGCAGTGTAAGTTAATTGAATATCGCCATGCAATTCCATCTCAATGCTAGTTTAAAAAATGTTCATACTTTTTCCATAGATCAGACGTGTGATACGTTGGTTGAAGTCACCACTATCGAAGAATTAATTTCCGTTTACAGAGACCCTAAATGGTCAGCTTTACCTAAGTTAATACTGGGTAAAGGCAGTAATATGCTTTTTACTGAGCACTTCGCTGGTCTGGTCATAGTGAATAAATTATCCGGGATTGAGTTGACCGAGACGGACAGTCATCACCTACTGCATGTTAGTGGGGGGGAAGATTGGCCACACTTAGTTGAATGGAGTGTGGATAAAGGGCTCGGTGGTCTAGAAAACCTAGCAATGATACCTGGCTGTTCAGGTTCGGCTCCGATTCAAAATATTGGTGCGTATGGTGTTGAGCTACAAGACGTATGCGAGTATGTCGATATCCTGTGTCTGGATACTTATACAGTTAAGCGATTGAGCAAAGAAGAGTGTCTCTTTGGTTACCGAGATTCTATTTTCAAGCACGCTCTCTACGATAAAGCGATTGTTGTTGCGATTGGTTTAACGTTGCCGAAAGAGTGGGAGCCATGCAATCACTATGGCCCGTTAAAAAGCCTAGCAGCCGATACGCTCTCTCCTCGTACTATATTTGATGAAGTATGCGCTATCCGTTCAAGTAAGTTGCCAGACCCTAGAGTCCAAGGCAATGCGGGCAGCTTCTTCAAAAACCCTGTGATCACCAAAGATCATTTTGATCGCTTGTTCGCTCTATACCCAAACATTGTCGGCTATGAGAGCAATGACATGATCAAAGTCGCTGCAGGCTGGCTGATTGATCAATGCCAGTTCAAAGGTGTGACAGAAGGAGGTGCTCAAGTTCACCCAAACCAAGCATTAGTTATCATCAATTATGATAAGGCTTCTGCTGTGGATATCCTTAAGCTTGCAGAGCGAGTGCGTCAGTCTGTCTTGAATAAATTCGATATTCGATTAGAACATGAAGTGCGTTTTATGGGACGAGACTGCGAGACAAATCTAGACAAGGCTTTGGAGTCATTGGCATGAGAGAACACAGTACCAAGCTTGCACTATTGAAGTGTATTGCTGACGGTGAGTTTCATTCAGGTGAAGATCTAGGTGAAATGATTGGTGTATCACGAGCGGCTATCAGTAAGCACATTAAAGGTATTCAAGGGTGGGGTTTAGATATCTACCGAGTACAAGGCAAGGGCTATAAGTTAGCTAGCCGTTTAGATATGCTTAACGAAGACAAATTGTCTGTTGTTAGTCGAGATGCTTCTCTTGAACTGATTCCAATCATAGGTTCTACAAACCAACACCTATTAGAGCGTACTAACACCCTAGAATCGGGTTCTGTCTGTATTGCTGAATATCAAGCTGCGGGACGTGGACGTCGTGGACGAGAGTGGGTATCGCCATTCGGTGCAAACCTCTATCTTTCAATGTATTGGAGACTCGACGCAGGGATGGCTGCTGCGATGGGCTTGAGCCTTGTGGTTGGTGTAGCTGTTGTTGAAGCTTTGGAAGAGATGGGCGTAGAAGGTATAAAGCTCAAATGGCCGAACGACCTTTACCACAATGACAAGAAGCTTGCTGGTATCTTGGTAGAGCTGTCAGGACAGTCTGGTGGCGCTGCTCATATTGTGATTGGTTTAGGGCTAAACTTATCCATGGATCCAACAACATCAGGTATTGGTCAACCGTGGACTTCTCTTAAAGAAGTGTGTGACGGGAAGGTGCCCGATCGCAATCAGTTAGCGCAGGCTCTGATCAATGCTTGGGACAAGTCTCTTGTTGATTATGAGTTGAAAGGGATGTCGAATTTTGTAGAGCGTTGGAATCGCTTTGATAATTTCTTAGGTCGCAATGTTAGGTTGATCATTGGACCTAGAGAAATTGAAGGTGTTGTTCAAGGCATCGATGAACAAGGTGCTGTATTACTCAAAACTGAGAATGGTATCGAGAGCTATATCGGCGGAGAGATATCGCTAAGAAAAGGCGATTAAGGTGTTACTATTTTCTTAGTAATACTTCTTCAACCATATGATCTGCGCCTTTACGTAGAATCAAGTGAGCCCTTTCTCGTGTAGGAAGGATATTTTGTTCTAGGTTCAAGCCATTAATTGAACTCCAGATACCTTCCGCTTTATCCAGTGCCGCTTGGTTCGATAATTTTGTGTAATGACTAAAGTAAGAGCCAGGTTTGGTAAACGCACCATCGCGGAATTTCATAAAGCGATTGACGTACCACTCTTTGATTTGTTGGCTATCAGCGTCAACATAGAGAGAGAAATCAAGGAAGTCTGAAATAAACACGCGATGTGGCTCGTGTGGATCGTTCATGCCTGTTTGCAAGACATTAAGTCCTTCAATAATAAGCACATCTGGTAGGTCGACACACTTAACGTCATCAGTAATGTTGTACGTAAGATGTGAGTACACGGGAGCCGTGACATTTCTCTTGCATGCTTTTACATCCGAAACAAAGTTCACTAAACGCTTAATATCGTAAGACTCCGGAAAGCCCTTTTTACTCATCAATCCTTTTTCTTCTAACACCTCATTTGGGTATAAGAAGCCATCGGTTGTGACTAGCTCAACTTTTGGGTGGTTCTCCCAGCGAGAAAGTAGGGCTTTAAGCAGTCGTGCAGTTGTACTTTTGCCCACAGCGACACTTCCAGCAATACCGATGATAAAAGGTGGTGCTTTCTCGTTTTTATCCAGGAATTGATGGAGTACTGAGTTTCTATTCTGTCTGGCTGCCACATAGAGATTTAATAGGCGAGAGAGCGGCAGGTAGATCTCAACGGCTTCCTCCATTGTGAGCTTTTCATTGATGCCTTGAAGCTCTTTTAAGTCGCTCTCAGAAAGTGTCATCGGAACTAAATTCCTTAGCTCAGACCAACGTTCGCGGTCAAATGACATAAATGGGCTCATATAAACTCTATAGTGGATAACAAAACAAGTGCATGGAAAATACATCAAGCGATAGATAAATAAAATATCTTCCTGTACTAGATGTGGGTTAAAGGCAGAAACCTTGAGCTAAATAGCCGTATATAGGAATTTGATAGGAGAATTTTTCACTTTTTTTCAATTTACTATTGCAAGGTGGAAAATCATTCAATAAAATGCGCCCCACTTGTGCCGACTTAGCTCAGTAGGTAGAGCAACTGACTTGTAATCAGTAGGTCACCAGTTCGATTCCGGTAGTCGGCACCACTTTCTCCCTTTCTTTAAGGTAAGCGAGAGAAAGCTCAAAATTTGGAGGGGTTCCCGAGTGGCCAAAGGGAGCAGACTGTAAATCTGCCGGCACTGCCTTCGATGGTTCGAATCCGTCTCCCTCCACCATATTCTAAAGGTTAAATAGCTCAAACAGAGTTACGTGTTGCGTGCATCGTATAATGGCTATTACCTCAGCCTTCCAAGCTGATGATGCGGGTTCGATTCCCGCTGCACGCTCCAACTCATTTTGTGTGCTGATATAGCTCAGTCGGTAGAGCGCACCCTTGGTAAGGGTGAGGTCCCCAGTTCGACTCTGGGTATTAGCACCAGTCAAAAGCTTCTTCTCCTTTAATAAAGAAAACCATTTTTTTTGGTTGCGTGGTCTTATTTTAAGCCACCTAATCCGTACCTAGAGGGACACCCCATGTCTAAAGAAAAATTTGAACGTACGAAACCGCACGTAAACGTTGGTACTATCGGCCACGT
>NZ_JBFRVX010000796.1:0-1345 GCF_041475345.1 Vibrio sp. 10N.222.48.A3
TATCTTAGATCGCTCGTTTCAGTATGGAGACGGCTGTTTTACTACCATGCTTGTTCAAGATGGCCAGATTCAATATTTTCACGATCATCAGCGTCGTGTTGATGATTGTCTTAAAGCGTTACGCATTTCCGAACTTGATTGGAATACGGTTAACCTTTGGCTCGATAATGCACTTGAACATATCCAACACAATGCGCCTCCTGGTACAAAGAGCCTTGATGGTTCAACGAATCTTCAAGAAAAAAACAAGCCTCATAATGAAAAAGCAGGGCTCAAGCTGCACGTTAGCCGTGGGGCAGGCGGTCGTGGCTACAGTACCAAGAATATCGCCAAGCCAACGATAACCATCAGTACATTTGATTACCCAAGTCATTATTTCGCGTGGCAAGATTCCGGTGTAGAACTCGGTATCTGCCAACAAGCACTGGGTTTGAGCCCATTATTGGCCGGTCATAAGCACAATAATCGCCTTGAGCAAATCTTGATGAAAGATGAAATGGATCAGGCCGGTGAAGTGGATGGCGTGGTTCTGGATATATCAGGTAACGTGATTGAAACCACCATGGCTAATCTGTTTTGGCGAAAAGGGCAGACGATTCACACTCCTCAACTGACGCAAAGTGGCGTTGCAGGGGTTATGCGTAAGCAAGTGTTAACCGCGCTGAATCAAGCTGAACTTTCCGTTACTATTAGTGACTACTGCTTATCTCAACTCATGCAAGCTGATGAGGTTTTCATGACCAACTCCATTTTAGGGGTTGCCCCAGTTACCCGTATTAGTGATACCCAATTCAACATTGGAACCGTTACTCGTAGCCTTCAAGGACAACTAAACTCGTGATCAAAAAGTTATTTATTTTTATTATCTTGTGCCTAATCGCAGCCGTGGCTGCTGGTTTTTATGTTTACAACCAAGCGCAAGATAACCTGAAACAAGTTATTCAATTGGAAAAACCACAAGTTGTTACTGTTGCTTCAGGCAGCAGCTTTAACCGCGTCCTCGCACAGTTGATTAATGAAGGGCTGTTTGAGGCTTCTCCTTACGAGAAATTAATCCGTAAGTTACATCCTGAGCTTGTAGACGTAAAAGCGGGTACATTCCTGCTCGAACCAGGTTTAACCCTAGAACAGGCGTTACAAGTGCTTGTAGAAGGGAAAGAGCACCAATTTACTATTACCTTCGTAGAGGGCAGTCGTTTTGATGAGTGGCTTGTTCAGCTAAAAGACAACGAATTCATTCAGCAGACGTTGAATGATGTTTCTGAAAAAGAGATCGCACAAAAGCTTGGTATCGAAAATGAAAAGCTTGAAGGTCTTTTCTTAGCGGAAACGTATCACTACACCT
>NZ_JBFRVX010000797.1:0-207 GCF_041475345.1 Vibrio sp. 10N.222.48.A3
GATGAATATCAAAACGTTTTATCGTTAGATAAAACAGATTCTTCGGAATCAAAATTGATTTCAATGAACTGAGTGACCAATACGTTTAACTACTTGTAGTTATTCGGCACAGTCAATTCATTACCACTCTGTTCCTATTTATTTAAGAAGAGAGGGGTAATAGCTTTAGAATTACATGTTCATCTTCGAATAAATATTAGTTTTGAA
>NZ_JBFRVX010000798.1:0-5908 GCF_041475345.1 Vibrio sp. 10N.222.48.A3
GGTCTAGCTCTTCTGCTACGTCTGACTTCTGAGCCAGTAGGATCAGCTCTTGCTCAACACGAGAACCTTCAAGTTCAATCTTCGCATCTTCAAATTTGGTAAGAAGACGCTCACGTTGCCATTCTAGGATCTCAGGCATGCGTGCACGAACTTTAACGACTTCTTCAGTTATTGCATCTAAACGCTGAACGATGAGCGCTTTCATGTTTTCGCCTTCACGAGCACGAGCGTCAATGAACTCTGCGATTGCATCGTTGAATGCTTCAAGTAGATCTTTGTTGATGGCATCCATGTCTTGCTCTGGCGTTTCCATTACGCCAGGCCAATTCATGATTTGGAATGGGTTCAGACGGCTGTCTTCACCTGTCATCGTCATTACTTGGTTAGCAGCACTGATTACTTGCTGAGCCAAACCTTCGTTAATGCTTAGCTCGCCTTTCGCTGCTGGGTTTGCTTCAAAACGTAGGTTACATTCAACCTTGCCGCGAGCTAGACGCTTACGGAAACGCTCGCGTAGGATTGGCTCTAAACCACGGAACTGTTCAGGCATACGGAAGTAAGTTTCTAGGTAGCGTTGGTTTACACTACGGATTTCCCATACTGCTGTACCCCAATCGCCTTTTACTTCTTTGCGCGCGTACGCGGTCATACTATAAATCATCGAATTTTCCTGTCTTTTATCATTCTGAAAATAACGCGCACGCATAGTATCACGATATGGTGTGCTCCCGAAGCTTGTCGCTTTTCACTATAAATAGCCTTTCATGATAAATAGCTTTGAACGGTAAATAGATTTGAAAGATAAACTGCTATATAATCTTGCCCCAATCAAAACTGTCTCACCCCTTTCTTAGGTGATGCACTCTTTCGATAGTAAATCACTTCAGACTGTTAATAAGGTAGATACCAATGCGTCCAAATGACCGCGCTGTAGATCAAATTCGTCCAATTAAAATTACTCGTAACTACACAGCTTATGCTGAAGGTTCTGTATTAGTTGAGTTCGGCAACACTAAAGTTCTATGTAATGCGACGGTAGAAGAAAACGTACCGCGTTGGTTAAAAGGCCAAGGAAAGGGTTGGGTAACGGCTGAATACGGCATGCTTCCACGTGCAACGCACACTCGTAACCGTCGTGAAGCGGCGAGCGGCAAGCAAGGTGGTCGTACGATGGAAATCCAACGTCTGATCGCGCGTAGCCTACGTGCTGTTGTTGACCTAAAAGTAATGGGTGAAATCATGATCACTGTCGATTGTGATGTTATCCAAGCAGACGGCGGTACTCGTACTGCTTCTATCTCAGGTGCAAGCGTTGCAATGGCTGATGCTATCAACAGCCTACTAGCAAGCGGTAAACTGAAAAAGAACCCGATGAAAGGCCATGTAGCGGCAGTTTCAGTGGGCATCGTTGGGGCACAAGCATTGTGTGACCTTGAGTACGTTGAAGACTCAGCAGCAGATACCGATATGAACGTTGTAATGACGGAAGACGGTAAGATGATTGAGATTCAAGGCACCGCAGAAGGCGAACCGTTCAGCCACGAAGAGCTGATGCAGCTTTTAGCCCTGGCGAATAAGGGCATTACCGATATCGTCGAAGCGCAGAAAGCTGCGTTGGCCGATTAGTTTCTAGATAGCTCCCACATTGGGGGCTATTTTTTTGTCTGCAAAACTCGAAAGGGTGGTGCAGAGCGTAAGTTAAGTTTTATTGGATAAACGTAGAGGAAAAACATGAAAGCATATCAACGTGAATTTATTGAATTTGCACTAGAGAAAGAAGTACTTAAGTTTGGTGAGTTTACTTTAAAGTCTGGCCGTAAGAGCCCTTACTTCTTCAATGCTGGATTGTTTAATACAGGTCGTGACCTAGCACGTTTAGGTCGCTTCTACGCAGCAGCATTAGCAGATTCAGGTATTGAGTTCGACGTACTATTCGGCCCTGCATACAAAGGCATCCCAATCGCAACAACAACAGCGGTTGCACTTGCTGATCACCACGATGTGGACACGCCTTACTGCTTCAACCGTAAAGAAGCGAAAAACCACGGTGAAGGTGGCAACCTAGTCGGTAGCGAACTTGAAGGTCGCATCATGTTAGTGGATGACGTGATCACTGCTGGTACTGCGATTCGTGAGTCGATGGAAATCATCCAAGCAAACGGCGCTGATTTAGCGGGTGTGCTTGTTGCTATCGACCGTCAAGAGAAGGGCAAAGGAGAGTTGTCTGCGATTCAAGAAGTTGAGCGTGACTTTGGTTGTGCGATTATCTCAATCGTTAGCCTGACTGATTTAGTGACTTTTCTTGAAGAGAAAGGCACAGACGCAGCACATCTTGATTCAGTAAAAGCGTACCGAACTCAATACGGAATCTAATTCGTAAACTGAAGAAGTTGAACCTAATGGTTTAGTGCCTTAGGTTTAGAGCTTAAAAAAGAAAAATGCCCGAGAGATGAAACTCTTTCGGGCATTTTTTTACTTAAATCTTATTGGACAGAACAAGGCTCGCTTACTTGTAACGAATGCCTTTTTCCGCTTCTGGATCTTCCATGGTTTTGAAGCGCTTGTGTAGCCACATCCATTGTTCTGGGGCTCTTAAGATAATCTTCTCAAGATAGCGGTTCATATACGCTGCTGCCGCTTTTTCATCTTTCTGCGGATAGTTATCTTCGATTGATTCGTCGGCCATGATTTCATATTTTCCGTCGGCATTTCTAAAGCCAGACCCAATAACGACCGCGCATCGACTGGTGTAAGCCAAAATGCTGGTTCCAGTGGTGGTGCTTGCATCCTCTACTGCAAAGAAAGGTACGAATACAGATTTATTGCGACCGTAGTCATGATCAGGGAGGTAGAAAAGGGTCTCACCTTGTCGCAGTCTTCGGATCATACGTTTTACGTCTTTACGGTGAACTAGACGGTTGCCGTTTTGAGTTCGACCGCGGTATTGAATGAACTCATAAGCTGGGTTGTTATGCGGGCGATAAACACCTAGGCCAGGAATACCCAAGATCGGCATTGCTCGGGCTGTGATCTCTAGATTCAAGGCATGAACACAACATAGTAGAACGCCTTTACCGTTAGCCTGATGACTACGAAGAACTTCGGTATCTTTATCAACTAGGATGCGCTTGAAGCGCCATGTTGGCCAAAACCACGTAATACCGGTTTCAACCAATGCCATACCAGTATTTTTAAAATTCTCGCTGACCATTGCCGCGACTTCATCTGCTGGCTTATCGGGGAAGGCTAATTCCAAGTTACGTGTCGCTACCGCTACGCGTTTTTTTCCATAGCGGGCACCAAGAGCACCTAACGAACGGCCTAATAGTAGTAATACTCGGTAAGGTAGAATGTTGACTATAAAAGCCAGTAACCCAAAGCCAAACCAAACTCCCCAATATTTAGGGTGCAGTAGTGCTAGGGTAAAAGGTGGCTTATTAATAACGTGTTGTACCGTGCTACTTGCAGGAGAGTTTTTCGTCGTCATAACCATCACTTAAGATATTGAGTTTACTTAATCTGAGCGCTGAGTAGAGCCCAATAAGCATCAAAGTTTTCTGTCGGTTGATATTTGAAGTCCGAGCGAACAAATCGATTTAAACTTCCTTCAACCTGACCTAACAATTGAGCCGCTAAGATTTTTTCATCAACCGGGAATGACTTCCCTTCACGAAGCTTTCTTTCTCGTAGAATTTGACGAAGTTGTGTCTCAATACGTTCGAAAAGCTGATTGATGCGATCGCGTAGGCGTTCATTTTCAAACATTAGAGCATGACCCGATAAAATTCGAGTCAGGCCTGGGTTACGTTCTGAGAAAACCAAGATAAGTTGTAGCACTAGGCGTATGCGCTCTAGTGTGTCTTTCTCTTCATCTAGAATACGGTTGATTCGAGACATCAACGCTTCTTCAATGAACTCGATCAAGCCTTCAAACATGCGAGCTTTGCTTGGGAAGTGGCGGTATAACGCAGCTTCAGAAACACCAACTTGCTTGGCCAACTTTACCGTTGTGATACGAGAAGCGCCTTCGGTCGATTCCAACATTTGTGCTAGAGCTTGCAGGATTTCTTCACGACGGTTTGATTTTCGAGTACCGGCCATCTATTTACTTCCTTTCCTAAAGATGAGGATTGAGTGAAGAAGGATTATAAACACCATTCAATTCTGTTCCTAGTTTTGTAAGACCTAGGTCAACAGAATCGAGAGGTGTCAGCGTATTGTCAGGGTAAAATTTGTGCGTTTATACGTCAATAAGCTGTTGGATCTGATTAAGGATCTGGAAACCAAGAGAGTTTTTGCTATCTAGAGGTAGAGATTTATCGCCACCTTTCCAATAAAGGTGCAACTCATTACTACTGGTATTGAAGCCTTGGCCTTCGACAGAAACGTCGTTGGCGCAAATCATGTCGAGGTTCTTTCTTTCCAATTTTCCGCGCGCATACTTCTCGACATCTTGAGTTTCTGCTGCGAAGCCGACAGTAAATGGACGATCTTCGATCATTGAGGCAACGGAAGCCACAATGTCTGGGTTCTTAACCATTTGAATGGTCATGTCATCTTTACCATCGACTTTTTTAAGCTTCTGGTCTGCAATGGTCTCTGGGCGGTAATCAGCAACCGCAGCGCAGCTGATGAAAATATCATGCTGAGCAGCATTGGCATTCACGGCATCAAACATCTGTTGTGCGCTGTCTACATCAATGCGATTAACCTGATTTGGTGTCGCGAGTGATACAGGGCCACTAATTAGAGTTACCGTAGCACCTTGTTTCGCGGCCGCTTCAGCCAGTGCATAGCCCATCTTGCCCGAGCTATGATTGGTAATGTAACGAACTGGGTCGATCGCTTCGCGAGTTGGACCCGCAGTAATTAACACCGAACGGCCAGTCAGAGGTTTAGGTTGGAAGAAGTCTTCACAACGATGGACCAGTTGCATTGGCTCTAACATACGCCCCATACCAACATCGCCACAGGCCTGTTCACCAGCTGCCGGACCCCAGATTTCACATCCACGACGTTTTAGCGTTGCGATGTTCTCTTGAGTTGCAGGGTGGCTGTACATTTGTTGGTTCATTGCTGGGGATACCGCAACTGGCGCATCGGTTGCTAAAACCAAAGTGGTCAGTAGGTCGTTACCCATGCCTGCGGCCATACGCGCAATAAGGTCTGCGGTTGCGGGTGCTAATAAGACTAGGTCAGCCCATTTCGCCAGTTCGATGTGCCCCATGGAAGCTTCAGCAGCAGGATCAAGCAAACTATCAGACACTGGCCTTCCAGAGACAGCTTGCATGGTGAGAGGAGTAATGAACTCCTTAGCCGCATTAGTCATGACGACTTGTACCTGCGCACCACGTTCGATTAAGCGTCGAGTCAGTTCGGCACATTTATAAGCTGCGATACCACCACTAATGCCAAGTAGGATTTTTTTTCCAGCTAGGCCTTGTTGGTCAGCGTTATCCAGTTGATTAACCAATGTTTGCATGATTCTGTTCCTTAATTTCTCTGGGACTAACGATATCAGAACAAAGGATTAGTGCCTAGAAGCAGAATTGGAACAGGTTTGACACTCATCAAGTTGATGTTATCAAACTTATCAATTACACGGTTTTGCTAGGCATTAGTCTTCTTTATAACGCAGTGGAAGCTCTCCGTAGACAAACGGTTTAGGCTGATGGATCGTATTCATCACCCTAGATAGCCTTTATATGCCTATAAGTAAAATGCCTGTTGAGTCGATGCCAAGAGAAAAGTTACTGAGTAGAGGCCCCGACTCCTTAAGTGATGCGGAGTTGTTAGCGATATTTCTTCGAACGGGCACACAAGGAATGAATGTTTTAGAGTTATCAGACAAGTTGATCAAAGATTTTGGTTCGCTTCGCCATCTTTTTTCTGCAACGGAGGCTGAGTT
>NZ_JBFRVX010000799.1:0-5274 GCF_041475345.1 Vibrio sp. 10N.222.48.A3
AGAGAGCCTAGGCTCTCTTTTTTGGTATTTTAACTTGTGTCTAAACGCTATAAAATATTAAGAATTCTGCATACGCTTTTTCAGTCGAGCTAAGTCAATTTCACTAGAGCGAACGGTCAACTTAATGCACTCGTAATCGTACTCTTCTTTAACCACACTCATGTTTGAGCGAATCTCTCCGATGATGCCTTGTCCTGAATAAGGGATGGTGATCTCTTCTTCGATCATGCCTTCTTCAGCAACACCAACGATGTACTTGTGCAGTTTCGTGATATCTAGCGGATCTCGAGTCGACGTTAGCATCGCATCTGGGAATTCTTCGATCAGCTCTAATTGCTGCTCTTCAGTCAATCTATCGCACTTATTCAGAACTAATAGTTTCTCGCTGCCTTCTACACCCACTTGAGCTAATACGTCGTGTACCACATCAAGTTGTGCGCGGAATGAAACGTCAGAAGCATCAACCACATAAAGCAGCAATGAAGCATCATGCGCTTCTGCTAGCGTTGAGTGGAATGATGCAACCAGATCGTGTGGCAATTTCTTGATGAAACCCACTGTATCTGAAACCAGAATACGCGGTTGAGTAATCGGCTGAAGCGCACGAACCGTCGTATCTAGCGTTGCGAACAGTTTATCTTCACCGACCACTTCGGTTGCGGTCATTGCACGCATCATCGAAGACTTACCGGCATTGGTGTAGCCAACTAAAGCAACAGTGAAAAGCTCCGCGCGCCTTGTGCGTCGGGTCTTCATTTCATCTTGTACGCTTACTAGCTCACGCTTAAGCGCAGCAATTTGGTCACGTACGTTACGACGGTCTAGCTCTAGTGAAGTTTCACCGGCGCCCTGACCCATTTGGCGTTCTTTATCGCCCTCAGCCGTTTCACGAAGTCGTGGCACTAAGTAGTTTAGACGAGCGATATCAACTTGCAGACGAGCAGTACGAGTACGAGCGTGGCGGCTGAAGATTTCGATGATGATGCCAGTACGGTCAAATACTTCCACACCCAAACTCGCCTCAACAGTACGCATTTGAGATGGACTTAAATCACAGTCAAATACCACAACATCAGCGGCACCGTATTGGAAGTTGCCCGTTGGAAGATCATCAAAATCTAGCTCATCGATTTCAGAACTAAAATCAAACGACTCATCAATAAAATCTTCATCTTCTGCTTCTTCAATAGAGCCTTGATAACCAGTTAGGTGTGCAATTTCAGCAAGCTTACCGGCACCCAGCACATTCTGTCTTTGAGATGAACTGTGGTGTTGCGATTGCGTACCGACGACTTTAAACCCTAGGGTTGTCACTAAGCGAGCAAGTTCGGCAAGAGACTCTTTTGCTTCGTCACCTTTAAAATCCGGTGTCGTAATAGAAATAAGTAAAGCGTTATTCGCCGCTGGTTTTGCTGTTAGTTTCATGTATTCTTCTGTTTATGCACCAAGGTGCAGCCTAGTTTCTGGTCTAAAGTAGTGTGATCCTACGCGTTTCTACGTCAGCTTTATAGAGCTAAGGGATACTAAATCACGATATTATTGCAGTAGAAGCATATATATCGTTTATCCCTCTGTTTTTATAAGGGATAAAAAGCAAGTATAGCCAACGAAAAAGGCAGCATCACCTTACTTATTAGTAGTTGGTGATACTGCCTTTGATTTAGACATGAACTTTGATTGTTAAACTAACTCAATAACTAGAAGTTAGAAGTTAGAAGTCGATTCTCGCTTCAGTCTGAGCATCGAAGAATACCGCCTTTGATAAGTCAAAATGAAGCGGTGCCATTTGCCCAACCGACACTTCAAACTCTGGTGACAAACGACACGCGACTTCTTGGTCGTTCACTTTAACCATTGCGATGGTATCTGGCCCTGTTGGCTCCAACACTTCCAATTGCAGATCTAGCTTTGTAGTTGCCGACACATCATCACCTTCTTGCTCAGTGATGTGTTCTGGACGCAACCCAATCACCAACTCTTTGCCATCTTGGTCACGCATACTCTGAGGCAATCGAATGTGGTGTTCTTGCTCCGCCGTGCCAGTTACTTTGATGATCGGATTCTGATCGTCGTCCAAATCCACCATGGTCTTAATGAAGTTCATTGATGGTGAGCCCATAAAGCCCGCTACGAACATATTGTTTGGCTTGGTATAGATCTCTTGCGGTGTGCCTAACTGCTGCAGTTCACCGTCTTTCATTACTGCGATGCGATCCGCCAGAGTCATCGCTTCGATTTGATCATGGGTTACATAAACAATCGTGGTATTCAGCTTCTGGTGCAGACGTTTAATCTGATGGCGCATCTCAACACGCAGCTTGGCATCCAAGTTAGAAAGCGGCTCATCAAACAGATACAGCTTAGGACGACGAGCTAGAGCGCGTCCCATCGCGACACGTTGACGCTGACCACCAGAAAGTTGCGACGGTTTACGATCAAGCAACTGTTCGATTTGCAGCATTTCTGCCACTCGATTTACTTCAGCATCAATCTCTTGCTGCGGCATCTTGCGAATCTTCAAACCGAAAGCGATATTGCCACGCACCGTCATGTTTGGATACAAGGCGTACGACTGGAATACCATCGCGATATCGCGATCTTTAGGTTCAACCTGCGCCACGTCTATGCCATCAATTACAATCTCACCCGAGCTAATATTCTCTAGCCCAGCGATGGTGTTCATCAAGGTGGATTTCCCACACCCCGAAGGGCCGACAAGTATCAAAAATTCCCCCGAATCGATACTAATGTCGATGCCCTTTAACGTTTCGTTGTCCGCGTTGCGATAGGTTTTACGGATCTGTTTTAAATCTAATGTTGCCATGGGTAATTATCCTTTTACTGATCCTGCCGTTAGGCCACGAACAAAATATTTTCCTGCGAAGACGTACACCAACAGCGTTGGCAAGGCAGCGATGATCGCGGCAGCCATATCGACGTTATATTCTTTAACGCCTGTGCTGGTGTTGACTAGGTTGTTTAATGCCACGGTAATCGGCTGTGTCTCTGAGCCCGAATACACCACCCCGAATAAGAAATCGTTCCAGATTGCGGTGAACTGCCAGATCACTGTCACCATGATGATAGGTGTAGAGATCGGTAATAAGATCTTAAAGAAAATGGTAAAGAAGCCTGCGCCATCCAGTTTTGCTGCTTTGATCAATTCATCAGGAATCGAGATGTAGAAGTTACGGAAAAATAGAGTCGTAAACGCCATGCCGTAGATAACGTGCACAATCACCAAACCGATGGTTGTGTTTGCTAAACCCATCTTGCCAAGCATGGTTGCCATTGGCAGCAACACCACTTGGAATGGGATGAAGCAACCAAACAACAACAAGCTAAAGAACAGGTTTGAACCTCTAAATTGCCATTTCGTCACGACATAACCATTGAATGCACCGAGCAATGTTGAGATCGCAACCGCAGGAATCACCATTTGGAACGAGTTCCAGAAGTAACCTTTAATACCTTCACATTTCACGCCCGTACAGGCGGTATCCCACGCTTTATACCAAGCATCGAACACCCACTCTTTCGGCAAGCTCATTAAGTTACCCGCTTTGATGTCAGGCAGAGTTTTGAATGACGTCAGCGCCATCACGAACAATGGCATTAGATACACTAAACAGAAGAAAAGCAGTGCTGAATAAATAAAGATTCGAGCAAAATTGATGTTATTCATCATGACTTTTTCTCCCTAAGTTCAGAGTAAAGATAAGGCACGAGAATCGCTAAGATACCGGCAAGCATCATCATGGCACTGGCAGCACCAAGGCCAATTTGTCCGCGAGTAAAAGAGTGTGCGTACATGAATAGCGCAGGAAGATCCGATGAATAACCGGGGCCACCCGCTGTCATTGCCGTCACAAGGTCGAAGCTCTTAATCGCAATGTGAGAAGTAATGATCACCGCACTGAAGACCACAGGGCGCAAACAAGGCAGAATGATTTTGAGATAGATGGTAGGTAAGCTTGCCCCATCAATTTGCGCCGCTTTGATGATTGAAGAATCGATGCCACGCAGACCTGCTAAGAACATCGCCATCACAAACCCTGAAGACTGCCAAAGTGCTGCGATAACCAAGGTATACACCGACATTTCGGAGTCGACTAGCCAGTCAAATTTGAAGTCAGTAAATCCCCAATCTTGCATCAGTTTTTCAATGCCAAGACCCGGATTAAGAATCCATTTCCACGCCGTACCCGTCACAATGAATGACAACGCCATTGGGTAGAGATAGATGGTACGAATCGCCCCTTCTTGACGGATGTTCTGGTCAAGCAATACCGCTAAACCAACACCAAGCAAGATGGCAATCGCCATAAATAGAAAACCAAACACACCGAGGTTGGTGATTGAGGTAATCCAGCGATCGTTATCCATCAGCTTTTCATATTGGGTTAAACCAACGAAATTAAAGCTCGGCAGAAATCGAGAGTTGGTGAACGACAACGCTGCCGTCCAAAATATGTAGCCGTAGATACACACCACGGTCACTAACGCAGTCGGCGCCAGTACAATTTTAGGTAACCAATGTTGCAACCTGTCAGCAAAACTCGGTTTCGGTGCAGGCTGGCTCCTTGTGGGTTTTGGAGTCGACTCAGTCAAAACATGCTCCATAACTTATCCTTGTTGCACAATCGAGCCAATGGCTTACCTTTCGGCACCACATCAGCATCACGCATATCAGAATTGGGAGTGAAGAGCAGATAGGCTCCCTACGAGCCTACCCACCCTGGGGGTTCGATAAAGCAACACAGCCCGTCACTCACGTGCGTTGTGTGTCACTTATCAAGTTAGATTAGATAGCCGCTTTCACTGCTTTTGCTAACTTAGCTGCCGCTTGTTTAGGATCGGCATCTTTCTCGTTGAAGAAGTTGGTCACTACGTCATAGATAGCGCCTTGAGCATAGCTTGTTGTCGCTAGGCCGTGAGCCATACTCGGAACAAGATCGCCCGATTCAGCACTCGCTTTGAAAGTAGCCATTGAATCCAACGCACATTGGTCGAATTTAGACATGTCCATATCTAGACGTACAGGGATAGAACCTTTGTTAAGGTTGAAGACTTCTTGGAAATCTTTGGTAAGAATGGTTTTCGCTAGGTCTTGCTGCGCTTTTTGGTTCTCTTGGTCGCTTAACTCAAAGAACGCAAAGCTATCGATATTGAAAGTAAATTGGCCGGCAGTACCTGGAGCTGGTGCACAGATGTAATCTTTACCCGGCACTTTGCCTGCCGCAGTAAATTCACCTTTCGCCCAGTCACCCATGA
>NZ_JBFRVX010000800.1:0-1990 GCF_041475345.1 Vibrio sp. 10N.222.48.A3
AATGGTGCTTTGGACTTTGTTCTCGTGTTTAATCTCTTCAATATTGAAGTCGAGTTTTGCCGTCCCATATTTAAAAATGTCACCAAGATTGAATATGGACTGGGATAACGAAAGGCTGTAGCTGTTTGAGTTATAGCTAGAGGTTTCATCGGGTACGCTCGATAGCAAGGTTTCATTCTCGTTCCATGTGGTATCGGCAGCACCATTGAGTGAAGGCAGAAATTTAGAGCGACTGATCCCAATGTTGTATTCGTTCTCTTCCACACCTTTATCACTGGCGCGAAGAGACAGGCTGTTTTGCAGGCCGAGTTCTACCGCCTCAAGCAAGGTAGTCGCCGATGCTGAAGGTGTCGTGCTGAATGCGAGTGCAGCTATGATGCTGCTAGTTAAGTTTCTGTACCGCCACATACTTGTTGATCACCTTGATGATTTGGTCGCTTTTATAAGGTTTGCTGATCACGTAATCCATTCCGGCCTCAATACAAGCCTGGTGTTCGTTACTGCTGGTCAATGCGGTTGCACCTATGATGGTACAAGGGTTTTTCTCGTTCTCTTGTTCGAATTGGCGAATGCGTTTTGTTGCTTCGATGCCGCCCATACCCGGCATGATGCAATCCATGAAGATGATGTCAGAACGTTTATTCATGAAGTGCTTCACGGCATCGGCACCATCGCCAACGGTGTCTGGTTCATACTCTTGCTTGGTAAGAATTCGTTTCAGTAAGATCTGCTGAACTCGGTCATCCTCAACGATAAGGAATGAGCTGTTCTCCATCTGTTCTTCCGATGCTTCCGCTTCCATAATGGTGAGTAGGTTTGGAATGAACTCGTAAGGGATAGCAGGGGCGTTGATGATCTTGTCGACGAAGCTATGACACTCTTGTGCTTGCTGAGTGTTGGTCACTGACAACAGTAACTTGGTATTTGGGTGGTTCTTAAGTTGAGATTTGACCGTTTTACTCAACGACGGCAGCTTATTGGGTTCAAAGGTATCGGTCAGCATAATCGCATCGTAATCACCGAATGTTTTCGCCGCTGAGAAAAGCTCATTTGCAGTGCGAATCTCGGTGATGTCGAGCCCCAAATTGCTGAGCATCTTCTTCATCACATCGATACGGATTTGAGTATTGGCGCACAGCAGTAAACGCTTGCCATCGAAGCGCGTCTTCTCTGTGTGGAAATTCTTAGCTTTAAGATCAAGCTCGATCTGAAAACGTTCCTGTGCCCCTGACTGGAACCAGTGACTCTCGTAATAGCCGTAATCTTTCAGAACGCTTTTTGCTAAGTCATCTGTATTGGCTGTATGGTCTTTGTGTGCGCTCCAATGGAGTTTATTGAGCTTGGCAACAGAGACATCCAGCGTTGATAAGAAGTTGAGATTGATGGTGACACGGGTATTTTCCATGTCTGACGCCGCACCCGATTCAATCGTCACAAATAGCTTCTTATTTGATTTAAGTTGGATGGCGTTAGAAAGCTGCAGAAACAAGATCCAGAACAAGCTGGTGGATTGGCCTTCAACACGGTTCGGCAAATTATCAGAGATAAAGCAGTCGAGTTGACCTTCGTTCCTCTGAACTTTGGCGCTAATATGAATCATCAATTCAGACAACACGCTCAGTAGCGAGAATTCCTTCGACTTACTTTCCGTACCCTGTGAAATCAATCGGTTATAGTTTTCTGCTAACTCAGATAAGGTGCTACATGCTGAGGTAATATCCTTCGCCATCAATACGCCGTTTTCATCGGTTTCTTGAACCAGATATTGGACACCGCCGTTGATGGTGTTGGTGATACCGCGAATCTCATACCCGATCAGTGCATACAGCTGTTTGTAGAGATCGTTATTGCGCTTTTGGTCTTCCAATTTACTGAAAATCAGTTTGAGGTGAGAGTAGATCTGGCGTTGTTTCGGATTGATGCTCACTTCATTCAGAAGCTCTTCGAGTCTTTGTAAGTCGAGTTGTTTCAGCTCTTGATAGAGAGCATC
>NZ_JBFRVX010000801.1:0-3130 GCF_041475345.1 Vibrio sp. 10N.222.48.A3
TCGGATTCTCGCGCATGGTTACATGAGTAATAGTAAACACATGATGCTTTTCTTTCTCGTTGTAGTAACCAGTATGGTCTCCGTACGGCCCTTCGTCTGCGAACTCATTCGGGTCGATGTAACCTTCCATTACGATTTCAGCACTCGCTGGCACTTCTAGGTCGTTACTGATTGATTTAACGACCTCAGTTTTACTGCCACGCAACAAGCCGGCAAACGCGTATTCCGATAAGGTATCTGGAACTGGCGTAACGGCACCAAGAATCGTGGCAGGATCGGCACCAAACGCTACCGAGACAGGGAATGGCTTGCCTGGGTTGGTTTCCATCCAATCACGTAGATCAAGCGCTCCACCACGGTGGGCCAACCAACGCATGATGATTTTATTCTTGCCGATCTTCTGTTGACGATAGATACCTAAGTTTTGGCGTTTCTTGTTTGGACCACGAGTAACCGTTAAACCCCACGTTAGCAACGGCGCGACATCGTCCGCCCAACAGCTCATCACCGGAATTTTATCTAGGTCGACGTCATCACCCTGCCATACGACTTGTTGACAGGCCGCCTTACGAAGACGCTTAGCTGGCATATTTAAGACCTGCTTAAACACAGGCAGCTTATCGATAGCGTCTTTAAAGCCTTTTGGTGGCTCAGGTTCTTTTAAGTAAGCAAGCAACTTACCTACTTCGCGTAACTCTTTGACCTCTTGACGCCCCATACCAATGGCTACCCGATCAGGTGTACCGAATAGATTGGTCAAAACAGGCATGTCATAGCCTACGGGATTTTCAAATAAAAGAGCCGGGCCACCAGCACGTAGAGTACGGTCGCTAATCTCGGTCATTTCATAGTCTGGGTCGACAGGGTGAGAAATGCGTTTCAACTGACCAATGCTTTCAAGATGGTCGACAAAATCACGTAAATCTTTAAAACTCATAGGGCTTCTACATGCTGATTATTCTGCGCTCAGTATATCAAAAAGGGTGACGCTGAGATCCCCCTTTTTAGTGTGGTTATTGAGAGGCAAAATCCACTTTACGGTAATGCTTGCTCGATCAAAGAGCTCTTCACCTGAGGGTTATCATTCACAAGATCTTGCAACCAGCGCGTGTGACCTTGTTTGGCTAATTCACGGGCGACTAATGGCGCTTCATCGGCAATCGCCATCCTAGAGACAAGGAACTGCTTCACCTCTTCTGATAGCGGGTTCACCTTGGTAAGCAAAGTAATCGCTTCATCTTTCAAACGAGGATTCTTAGTCGCTGCCATTACCTGTTCCAACGCGAACGTTTGTTTAGTTTTAGCAAGTCGCTCTAACTCTGCTTGGCTATGATAATCGGCCTTCATTCGCCATAGAATCTTATAGACCTCAGGGTCTTCGCTCACTTGCGCTAATCGAACTACCACCTCGGTAGAGGGTAACCAGCTAACAATAGAAGATGCGGTGAGTTGCTTAGTCAGATAGTCAACCGCTTCAGGAGACAAACTGTCTAGCTCTCGAATTAGTAGTGCTTCTCGCGTTTGAACTTGATGCTCAGGCCCTGACAACCACTCATTAAGGTTAAGTTTCTGCTTTTCTGCATCCAGTACAAACACCAGTGTCTTCTGGTCTTGGTGCCATTGCTTGATCAGTCGATTAGCAATCGAAGGGTAATTAAAAGCAGGTACCGTAAACTCGTAGCCATCCCCACGCTCTAATACTTGGTAGGTCGGCGTGATAGCGAGTTGCTGTTCTATGAAAATAGACATCTTAGGGGTGAGAACTATCTCTTGCTGTTCGATCTTCTTCAAGAGCCGGTAACGAGCCACCTCTTGCTGGGGAAATGTCAGGCGCTCAAGCGAAAAGCGCAGCGAATTGACTTCGTCACGCACGACAAGCTCGAGTAATTCAGCAGTTTTCAGTTTTACTTGATCATTCTCAAGCCAAGACTCTACTGTAAGTGGAGACATCTCGGTGGCATAACTCATACCAACCGGTGAAAGTAACAGTGAAGTAGACAGGAGTAATGATGACAACAGTCCATGTTGCATTTTAACTTCCTCGTAACACTTTTGCTCATTCTGCAAGCTGTCGCTACAAAATGCAAATAAAAAGCGCCACCCGAAGGCAGCGCTTTTTAATAACTATAAGCTAATCAATACTACTGACGACGCATTGCGTCAAAGAACTCATCGTTCGTTTTAGTCATTGCTAGCTTGTCGATAAGGAATTCCATCGCATCGATTTCGCCCATTGGGTGAACAATCTTACGCAGAATCCACATCTTCTGTAGTTCATCGTTCTTGGTAAGAAGCTCTTCACGACGAGTACCAGAGCGGTTGAAATCAATCGCTGGGAATACACGTTTTTCAGCAATCTTACGGTTAAGGTGCAGTTCCATGTTACCTGTACCTTTGAATTCTTCGTAGATAACTTCATCCATCTTAGAACCAGTATCAACCAGTGCTGTTGCGATGATAGTTAAGCTACCGCCTTCTTCTACGTTACGTGCCGCACCGAAGAAACGCTTTGGACGATGTAGAGCATTCGCATCAACACCACCAGTAAGAACTTTACCTGATGAAGGGATAACAGTGTTGTAAGCACGAGCTAGACGAGTAATTGAATCCAGTAGGATAACCACGTCTTTCTTGTGTTCAACAAGACGCTTCGCCTTCTCGATTACCATTTCTGCTACTTGTACGTGGCGAGATGCTGGTTCATCAAACGTCGATGCGATTACTTCGCCTTTAACTAGGCGCTGCATTTCTGTTACTTCTTCTGGACGCTCATCGATAAGTAGAACCATGAGTTCACACTCAGGATGGTTACGAGCAATGCTTTGAGCAATATTTTGCAGAAGCATTGTCTTACCCGCTTTTGGCGGAGCAACAATCAGACCACGCTGACCTTTACCGATTGGAGAAGCAAGGTCAAGAATACGAGCTGTGATATCTTCAGTTGCACCATTACCCGCTTCCATCACCATACGTTCGTTGGCGTGAAGAGGAGTAAGGTTTTCGAAAAGAATCTTGTTACGAGCGTTATCTGGTTTATCGTAGTTAACCGTATTTACTTTAAGCAGAGCAAAGTAACGTTCGCCATCTTTAGGTGGACGGATTTTACCGCCAATAGAGTCACCTGTACCTG
>NZ_JBFRVX010000802.1:0-629 GCF_041475345.1 Vibrio sp. 10N.222.48.A3
AAGTTTAGAGTCTTCTCCTACAAAGTCTTAAAACTTCTGGACAACAATTATGATGACTTGTTTCAAGGCGAATCATATCAAAGTCCACGCAAAAAACAATGTGCTCCATTTATATAAAATAGAGAGTACAGTTCATGATGAACAAAATTAGTATTTTGTTAGACGTAGCTGAGAGAGTATTAGCAATTATCCACTTCTTAGTATCTGAAGATTTTGAATTACCGACCGCTATCATTCAGATTTTCACTAAATTAGCTGCGTAAATTTGTGGTAAACAGCCCGTCAACGGGCTGTTTATAAAAACGTTTTTGAGGACAAGTGTATTCTGTTAAACGATCTTAAGTGCGTGGTGGCGCGTGAGCTGTTTGTGTAGCGAGTCTTTTAGCGCCATGCGTTCTACTTTGAGGTTGTGCATGCTGTCGTCATCGATAGGGCTGCCAGAGATTTCTAGCTGACGGATGTCGTAGTCGAGTTGGTGGTATTTCTGCATGTCTGCTTTGAATTTTTCGTCGTCGTGGTTGAGCTGAACAATGTCTAATTTAAGATCTGGGAAATCTAAGATAAAGGCATGGTTTTCATTGAGCATTGGCACTTCCTCTCTAGTCGGATTTTTAGGGCGTGTTGATCTT
>NZ_JBFRVX010000803.1:0-1114 GCF_041475345.1 Vibrio sp. 10N.222.48.A3
TACCGTCGATACCGTGGCACACACCCGCACCGAGATGCTGCATACCAAGGGAACGGGCGGACTCTTTAATCAAGCGCGCTTTGATGGGGTTACCGATGATGTAAAACTTCAACAAGAGGAAGCGCAGAAACCCATCATCAAACCTGAGCCGATGATTGAACTGACCGTCAAGTCGCAGGTAGAAAAGGAGATCACTAGACCCGAAAGGACGGAATACGTCACCTCCGACCAAGCCTATCCTGCGGTGCCAAGATACACACAAAACTCGAAAGAATAATACTTAACTAGGTGCATAAAAAAGAACTTTATGCACCGCCTAAATACTGGTATTATGATCAGGTATCTAGAGGGAGAATGACCATGAAAACAGTCTTACCATTACTGCTGCTTACCTGTGCGAGCGTGCAAGCTCAACCCCACTCTCCCGAGCTCACTCAACTGCTGAGCGAGATACATGAGCAATATGACACAGCAACGTTAGCTATGCCTAAAAGAGCAATGGCAGACATCACCAAACTGCCCTACTTCTTGCAGCACATTGACGAGACGGACACCGTGGAATCAAAAATTCTGAAAGCTCATCTGCGAGCACTACAAGAAGCATATTTCGGCAATGCTACCCGCCAACAAGAGCTAGGAGGTAATAACTGGTTCTGTATGCGTGATTTGATGGCACTCGATCCGAATCGCCACCCTGAATTTCTTGAAGATATGATCTGGACAGTGCTTGAAAAGACGGCGAAGAATAATCCTGAAAGGTTTACTCGATATAATTATTCATCTTCATTTGCAATGTCAACTTCGGTTATTTTTGAATATGGTCTGCAAACTGAATACCCTTGTTACAGCCCTATTCCAAAAGCCTTGCAATTTCAAGGCTGGAAATATTAATCTCGGCATAGGATATCCATCGAGAGTGAATGTAATTTCAGGTATAAGGCCAGTACGAGAGAGTAGGAACTCTTTATTCTAGACTAGGTATTCATTGGCCGCTGCTTGGGCACAAAAACGTTCCTTTAACCCCTTATATAGCCCAAGAAAGTATTACGTCCCTGTTCCCATGAGTACCAAGTAATAAAGTAAGCTCTTAAATGGCAGCGATCGTATTGGTACG
>NZ_JBFRVX010000804.1:0-1085 GCF_041475345.1 Vibrio sp. 10N.222.48.A3
CGTACCAATACGATCGCTACCATTTTAAGAGGATACTTTATTGGGCTGCATAGGGTTAAAGGAACGTTTTTGTGCCCAAGCAGCGGCCAATGAATACCTAGTTTAGAATAAAGACATTTAACCCGTTCCTACTCTCTCGTACTGGCCTTATACCTGAAATTACATTCACTCTCGATGGATATCCTGTGCCGAGATTAATATTTCCAGCCGTTAAATTGTAACGATTTAGGGATAGGGCTGTAGCAAGGGTATTCGGTTTGTAAGCCGTAGTTAATAATCATTGAAATATCAACGCCGAAGGACCCTGCATAGTTTGCTCGTCTGAACTTCTGCGGATCGTTTTTGGCGGTTTTCTCAAGTACCATCCAGATCATATCTTCAAGGAACTCAGGGTGGCGCCTTGGATCGAGTGCCATTGTATCGCGCATACAGAACCAGCTTCCTCCGCCTAGCTGTTTTTGATTATAGGCATTGTCAAAATACGCAGTATGCAAACCTTGCAAGTAAGCGTTTAAGCGTATGGACTCCACGGTGTCCGTCTCGTCAATGTGCTGCAAGAAGTAGGGCAGTTTGGTGATGTCTGCCATTGCTCTAGGGGCGCTAGATAATTTGGGGTTTTCGTACTGCTCGTGTATCTCACTCAGCAGTTGAGTGAGCTCAGGAGAGTGGGGTTGAGCTTGCACGCTCGCACAGGTAAGCAGCAGTAATGGTAAGACTGTTTTCATGGTCATTCTCCCTTTAGATACCTGATCATAATACCAGTATTTAGGCGGTGCATAAAGTTCTTTTTTATGCACCTAGTTAAGTATTATTCTTTCGAATTTTGTGTGTATCTTGGCACCGCAGGATAGGCTTGGTCGGAGGTGACGTATTCCGTCCTTTCGGGTCTAGTGATCTCCTTTTCTACCTGCGAATTGACGGTCATTTCAATCATCGGCTCAGGTTTGAGGATGGGTTTCTGCGCCTCCTCTTGCTGAAGTTTTACCTCATCGGTTACCCCATCAAAGCGCGCTTGATTAAAGAGTCCGCCCGTTTCATTGTTGTGCAGCATAGCCGTGCGGGCAGCAGCCACGGTATCGACGGTA
>NZ_JBFRVX010000805.1:0-388 GCF_041475345.1 Vibrio sp. 10N.222.48.A3
GTTAGAACTCAGCTATTTATTCAATCTTTTAATAATGATCAACGTGGTGTTACAGCGATTGAATACGCAATCCTAGGTGTGTGTATGTCAGCAATCGTATTGGCTGTATTTAACGACTCTCTTCGTGAAGCTTTAGAAGGTGCTATCACAACCATCACTAATAATATTGAAGCCGCTAATTCGTCGCCAAGTGTAGGTTAATTAATGCCTCATAAACTGTGGTGGTTAATTCCCTTAGCCACCATGGCTGCAATCGTCAGTTATCAAGATATCCGATACCGAATAATACCTAATGGAGTGGTGGTAGCTGTTGCTCTCTTGGGTGTTTTTTATATCTGTCAAACCGAAAAATTTGAGCAGTTTTATAACTTTTTCATAGTGTTAGCCG
>NZ_JBFRVX010000806.1:0-341 GCF_041475345.1 Vibrio sp. 10N.222.48.A3
GTTGCTTAAGTGGAATGTAATCAATATTGAGTATTCTTTACGACACTTTGCTCTCGTTAATTGATGAATCATGCCGCTTTTTGCGGCATTTTCGTGACCGCTAAGATAAAACCTTCCAACAAATATCAAACCTCCTTTCTCCTTTGTCAATTTCAGCTAAAATAGAAAGATAATAATAAGCACAAAAAAACTCACTTTTTGGTTAATCAGCAACAAGCGTTGTGAGAACCAATATTTCATGTGTTGTTGCTGTTCAGGATTAAAAGTTGTATCGAATTATTTTCAAAATGTTCATCTTAATGAGCATTTCATTTAGCGTTCTTGCGGTAAATACATCACCC
>NZ_JBFRVX010000807.1:0-1325 GCF_041475345.1 Vibrio sp. 10N.222.48.A3
GACACACTGTTATTCACTTTTGGAGCAACTAGCTCAATAAGTGCAGCAACCTTAACATTTGCTAGAGGTAACTCTGGGTGGGTTTGTACTAACAGTAAACAAGCAACGATCCCTCTAGATGGCTGTGTGTAGTGCTAACCAACCTCCCAACAGTTCTCCGTCAGGCTAACTTACTTAGCCTGACTCAAGAACAAGCCGTTGCGGAACATGTACAAGCTTCAGGTATTTCTACACCTGAAGCTTTGCTCACTCTGGGCTTATTCACCGGCGAGAGCCTCGCTAATAACATCAAAACCATTTTCGGTTTGCCGTTAGTGCAACTGGCCAATACTGACTATGAAATCTTGTGTGACCAATTGGGACTTCGAGAATTGATCACTAAGTATCGTGCTATCCCAGTTGTTCTCACTAACTCTACTCTCACGCTCGCCTCTGCCGATCCAACCGACTTGCAAGCTGAAGACGATTTTAGATTCGCGACTGGATTGCAGATAGAACTCGTTGTCGCTAACTATTCAGAATTAGAAGGCGCCATACGAAAGCTGTATGGTCGCTCTATTTCCGGGCAAGACTCTAAGCGCAAAGAGATCACCCAAGATGAGCTCGCCAATCTTGTTGAAGTCTCTGACGATGAAATGAGTTCAATTGAAGATCTCAGTCAAGACGATTCCCCTGTCAGTCGATTTATCAATCAGATACTGGTTGATGCGGTGCGTAAAGGTGCATCAGACATCCACTTCGAACCTTATGAAGAAAACTACCGAGTGCGTCTGCGTTGCGATGGCATTCTTGTTGAGGTCCAACAGCCCGCGTCTCATTTAAGCCGTCGGTTATCCGCTCGTTTAAAGATTCTCGCCAAACTTGATATCGCTGAACGTCGCTTACCTCAAGACGGCCGTATTAAGCTGCGTTTGAACGACGAGCTGGCGATCGATATGCGTGTGTCGACTCTACCGACATTGTGGGGAGAAAAGATCGTACTGCGTCTTCTAGACAGCAGCGCAGCCAATTTAGATATCGATAAATTAGGTTACAGCGAGGATCAAAAAGCGCTCTATCTCAATGCCCTAAAACGCCCGCAAGGGATGATCTTAATGACTGGGCCCACAGGCAGTGGCAAAACGGTCTCTCTTTACACTGGACTTCGCATGCTTAACACCTCTGAGCGTAATATCTCAACAGCTGAAGATCCGGCGGAGATCAACCTGTGTGGTATCAATCAGGTACAGGTGACGCCAAAGATCGGTTTTGGGTTTGCCGAAGCACTACGATCGTTCTTGCGACAAGATCCTGATGTAGTGATGGTCGGTGAGATCCGTGATTTA
>NZ_JBFRVX010000808.1:0-2592 GCF_041475345.1 Vibrio sp. 10N.222.48.A3
AGTCCGAGCTACACCAAGAAGCTTATGAGTGGGCGAAAAAGATCAGTGAACACCTATTACCTAAAACTCGTGCTTATGCTGAGATCTGGTTAGATGGTGAAAAGCTCGCAACAACAGATGAAGAACCTATCTTAGGTAGTAACTACTTACCACGTAAGTTCAAAACGACGGTTGTAATTCCTCCGCAAAATGACGTAGATGTTCATGCTAACGATCTTAACTTTATTGCGATTGCTAAAGACGGAAAGCTGGTGGGCTTTAACGTATTAGTGGGCGGTGGTCTTGCAATGACGCACGGCGATACTTCTACTTATGCACGTAAAGCTGACGACTTTGGTTTTGTGCCATTAGAAAAAACGTTAGATGTAGCGGCAGCTGTTGTGACGACACAACGTGACTGGGGCAACCGTTCGAACCGTAAGAATGCTAAAACCAAATACACACTAGACCGTGTTGGTATTGATGTATTTAAAGCAGAAGTAGAAAAACGTGCAGGCGTTGAGTTTTCTGAAAGCCGTCCTTATGAGTTTACTGGCCGTGGCGACCGTATCGGTTGGGCGGAAGGTATTGATGGTAAGCACCACTTAGCGTTATTCATCGAAAATGGTCGTTTACTTGATTTTCCGGGTAAAGCGCTGAAAACAGGTGTTGCTGAAATAGCGAAGATCCACAAAGGTGATTTCCGCATGACAGCGAACCAAAATCTCATTGTTGCAGGTGTACCTAAGAGCCAAAAGGCACAAATTGAAAAGCTGGCACGTCAATACGGTCTGATGGATGATGCCGTTTCAGAACAGCGCAAGAACTCAATGGCGTGTGTGGCATTCCCAACATGTCCGTTAGCAATGGCAGAAGCCGAACGTTTTCTTCCTGAGTTTGTAACGGATGTTGAAGACATTCTGAAGAAACACGGATTACCAGAAGAAGATAACATCATCCTTCGCATCACGGGTTGTCCAAACGGCTGTGGTCGTGCAATGTTGGCTGAGTTGGGTTTAGTCGGTAAGGCGCCGGGGCGTTACAACATGCACTTAGGTGGCAACAAAGCCGGAACTCGTATCCCGAAGATGTATAAAGAGAACATCACTTCAGCTCAGATCTTAGAAGAGATTGATTCGCTGGTGGGACGTTGGGCTACGGAACGTAACGACAATGAAGGGTTCGGTGATTTTACAATCCGAGCTGGCATCATCGAAGAGGTGATCATTTCAAAGAGGGATCTGCATGCATAATTCTGTCGCTTCAAAATTGAAGTTAGCAGAGCTACTCGCATTGACTAAGACGGAGCAGATACTTCATCTTGGACAAATTAATGCTGAGTTAGAGCAGCTAACTGCATTAGAAAGAGTGAAGTGGGCTCTAGAAAACTTAGAAGGAACACATGTGGTGTCTTCTAGTTTCGGAATCCAAGCAGCATTGATGCTGCACTTAGTGACTCAAGCCAAACCCGATATTCCAGTTATTCTGACAGACACCGGGTACCTATTCCCAGAAACGTATCGCTTTATAGATGAGTTAAGTCAGAAGTTGACTCTAAACCTTCAAGTCTTTCGCGCACAACAGAGCTCTAATTGGCAAGAAGCGCAATATGGCAAACTTTGGGATCAAGGTATAGAAGGGATAGAGAAGTACAACAAACTTAATAAAGTTGAACCGATGAGAAGAGCGCTGGATGAACTAGAGGCTGGCACTTGGTTTTCAGGGTTGCGAAGAGAGCAATCTCAATCGCGCGCAAACTTGCCGATCTTATCTATCCAAAATGGTGTGTTTAAGTTCTTGCCAGTAATAGATTGGACAAATAAAGATGTTCACTATTACTTGGAAGAGCATAGCCTTAGTTACCACCCACTTCGTGAGCAGGGGTACCTTTCTGTCGGAGATACTCATACAACTAAGAAATGGGAACCGGGTATGACTGAAGAAGAAACCCGTTTCAATGGTCTGAAACGAGAATGTGGCCTCCATGAAGACGATGGAGAGCAATATGGCTCTGGGATTTAGACTCATTGCCATTTAAAAAGCTGCCTCAAGGCAGCTTTTTAGTTTCTAGGGGATAAAATTAAAGCGATTGTGGATAAGTCTGTGGTTATTATGTAGGTACTTTGTAGTTAAACTTGCATAAATAAGGCTTTGGGTGTTTATCCATCATCTAATCGTTATTTTTGCAATTTTCGGTAATAAACACTTGCCAATGTGAGGAACATCTCTATAATGCCGCCTCACTGACACGGTAGACGCCACAAGGCTTCAGCGAAGAATGTTAGTAAGGCAACTAGCTTTAAGCGATAATTCGCTTCTACTTTTAGAAAGTAGAAATTAATTTTCAAAAGTGTTTGACACTGAGAATTAAAACGCTAGAATGGCCGCCTCTTCCGAAGTGATGTAAGTCACAACGAAGAGTAGCTCTTTAACAATTTAAACCTATCAATCTGTGTGGGCACTCGTTGATGAATATCAAAACGTTATTACTTAGGTAATAACAGTTACTTCGGTAACAAAATGATTTCAATGAACTGAGTGACCAATACGTTTAACTACTTGTAGTTATTCGGCACAGTCAATTCATTACCATTCTGTTGGAATGGTAATAGC
>NZ_JBFRVX010000809.1:0-1874 GCF_041475345.1 Vibrio sp. 10N.222.48.A3
GAGCTTAAATTCTTCATTTGACCAAAACATCAACCACTCTAGTTGATGCAAGGCGGTGAGGTGCTGTTGAATCTCACGCTTGGTGATATCAAAAGGGACTTTCTCAATGGCTAGCAACAATTGTTGGTACAAGTCACTTTGCCATTCAATCGCATCCAGCTTATCGAAACTGTCGGTCGTTTTCATAGTCGACAAGGTTGCCTCACTGAAGTCGGCCAGCAGTTGGTTCACTTCTTCGGAACTGTTTAGAAATATGCTGGGTGAAAGTGCTTTGAGCTCGGCATTTACCTTAGCACTTCGATTAACGAACTCTTCAGTGTTTGGGGCCAAAGTACTTCGATACAAGACAGAGATATCTTCAAGGTAAATTGCTAACTGATTGGTTCGCTCAAAATCGTTTAACTGCGTCGTCAGAAAGTAAGCTTGTCTACCGGCTAAGAAAAGGAGCAATGAGATCGGTAGTAGAACTAAGCCAAAGAGTTTATGTTTAACTGAAAGGTTATTCCAGACCGTGAGTGTCGACATATTAAGGATCCATCCAACTGGTTTTATATAAAAACAGTAGAATAAAAATGCCGATATGGAAACTTTGAAACTGTAAATTTAATGGAAGTGTGGGAGGGGTATAAGTTCTTGTGATTCCACAGCTTATTTTGAAATAGCTTGTCTTGCTAGCAATTTATAGCGTTTGGCGGTCGGTTTGATTTTGATGCTTATTGATGAGTATCTTAAAAAGCGAGTTAATTAGGGTGATTTTTATCGAGACTTAGTTCAAATAGAAGTTGCTCTAACACCGTTTTTGCAGAAGGTTCTAGCGCCCAAACACCGAGCATTCTGTTCAGTGCAGCGCGGTACACTCTGTTTTTGAGTAGGAAAGCGAGCGTACGCGTATCGTTGCTCAGAACATTTGATTGTACGACGGTTAACTCAGCTTTGTTCTCGATATCGATTTTCTGAAGATTGAAAGCGGGTAGAAAGGCACACTCATACCAAACTTCTATGATCTCTCGAAGTTCGATTTCCTCTTCAGGCACATCGCAGCCCTGAAGTTGATGGTTTTCAGGAATTGCGGATAAGTAAGCGACATCAAGCTTGTCTGCAACGAATGTGTACATTTGCTTCCTTTGTATCGGTGATTTTAGAGCGAATCATCTCTCTCACTTATGTTTTTGTCAATTACATCCATTTATCTAACGAGTAATTTGTGAATAAGCATCGTCGTGTTTAACTCAAGCTGTTTAAGTATTTGTCTGTTAAGCCAAAATATTTCAAGTTGCCATCAGGTTCTAGAACCAAACTCATATTGGAAGTAGCGATCAAACCGGGATCATTGGTCGAAAAAATGACGGTCTTATTCAGCAACTTATCGCTGAACAGGCGGTTAAAATACTGGGCGTTTTCATTTTCAGCCCCGTTGAACGGTTCATCAATGATTATCAGAGATTGCTCACAGTTGCCTAAACCAAGTGCCAAACGCAGCTTTTGTTGAATTCCATTCGGAAGACCTTTGCACTTATCGACACTCAATTGAGTCGCCAAGCCTTCTGGCAGCCATTCGTCTAGCTCGAAGAAGCTCACCATCTCCTGCATTTTCTCTGTCGGAATGAGTCCGTTATGCAGAATGAAGTTGGTTTCTAGTGAGCCTTCAAAAATATGCAGGTTAAAAGGGATGTAGTTAATTGAGGTGCGATAACGGTAGCTATTGAACTGTTTAATGTTGTAACCATCGACAGAAACTGCGCCTTGATAGCGGTCTTCTAGCCCAGCAATGATTGAAATTAAGGTGGTTTTTCCGCAGCCCGTAGGGCCACAAATGACCACTTTTGCACTGGGTGGTATTTTGAACCCCAAGTTGGTTAACCCTGTTGCTGCCC
>NZ_JBFRVX010000810.1:0-1363 GCF_041475345.1 Vibrio sp. 10N.222.48.A3
CATTAATGGTGTTGTATGGGCTATCGGCTGCAACTAATACGACCGCTGGGTCGAGGTTTACTAAGCGAATGAGTCTAAAATCGTCTGCGGTATGGCGCATCAAACCCATTTGAGGGAGCGAAGCGATTTCACGAGTGACTACTGTCAACGTGTAACCATCAGCGCGCTGCTGAGCACCAAAGCTCATACCTACGGCACCCGCACCACCCGTACGGTTCATGATTGAAATGTTTTGTCCTAAAATGTCTTTCGCACTATTTGCAAGGGTACGGCCAACGGCATCTGTACCGCCGCCCGCGCCAAATGGGACAACTAAGCGAATGTTTTTGCTCGGGTAGTCTGCTGCAATCGACGTTGCAGAAACAAGTATGCCAGCTGCCAGCATGATGGATTTCAATAATTTACTCATAGTAAGTTCCTTCTGTTTCTAATTATTAGCGATATGTTTTTGTAGGGTTTTCTGCTTTTTCTGTTTGGTATTCGTGCATTGCTAGCTGTTCAATAGCTACCGCTATCCAGCCACTGATCAGCATGTCATACCATTGTTGTACGCCACTGCAGGCAACAACCACGTTTCCGTAAACAAACGAACCATAAAACAGTAAGTCTTCGTCACGTAATGAAGATGGGTGTTGAGAATGAAGTGTTAGATTGCTTGTCGATTCTCGCCATGCTTGCTGAGCTTTCTTACGAGCAAGGTGATCAAACTTGATAGTCCAGTTATCAGGGGTTCCCAAAGACTCTTCATAAAGAATGGCGTCTTCGAAAGAGGCTTCCCATGGCTTGAGGTGTGGATTCATAACGACAATATGCAGTTCTTTTCTATTGGTTCTTTCAAACAGCTTGTCGATAGAGGGTTTAACGATATCGATAGCATCTTGAGTGATATCTTTCATTGAGCGCATGCCACATGTCCTTATGTTTGAATGTTTAATATAGAATATTGTATGACAATTTTTCTTCAATTGATGAAGCTCTGGAAGTCGCTTTCGATCACAAGTAGAAGTCTCCTAAATAGACTTCAGTCTTGTTTTAACCATGATGTTAAGAAATTAGTGTGATGTTGGTCTTTTTTAGGCGTGATATGAATAGGTGTCGTTTCAGTTCGATTGCGGCTGATTATCAGAATGTGAATGTCAGTGCTTATTGGCGTGACTGTGTGAACTAATTTGCCGTGGAAAGTTGAGCGTAGCAATCGGATATTGGATTAAATTATCGGATAGATATGAACACCTTAGATAATTTATGCTTTAAAATTTTAGAGTCGGGTCTTTGACATTTTACGTGACAATATGCGTTTGTTTTCGTGACGGATTCTTAAAGTCGATAGTAGTAAAATTAAGTGAACTTGTCGGTTTTCATG
>NZ_JBFRVX010000811.1:0-1477 GCF_041475345.1 Vibrio sp. 10N.222.48.A3
GAGAATGATCAATTGCAACTGGAGCTTAAACACAGAGCCATGGTTGAAGCGAACCTGCTAGAAACTCAAGGGCGCTTGCTAGAGCAGCTAGAATCAGCCCCTGAGGCCATCATCTGTATTCGTGATGACCAACGAATTCGATTTGCCAACGAAGCTGCAGCAAAACTATTTAGGCGCGGGCAAGAGCAGCTTAAACGCTCTATGGCCGATGAGATCATTGCGCCTAAATACCTTAAGGTGGAACAAGCTCACTACTGTGGTGATATTGACATCTATATAGACGACACTCGTCAGCGAATACCAAGTGATATCCTTAAGCTACCTGAAGGCTCAGGGCTCGACACCATGTATATCTTTAATGTTGGTGGTGGGGTTAACTCAAACCGAGTCAATAACCTTGAAACGGCGGTTGAGGCACTTTCAAGCTACGCCTTTGAGGGTGACAAAGATAAACTTCAACAACTGAAAGAACTTGGCGGTGAATTTACTCGCCTCGCAGATAAAGCAACCGGTGAAGGTAAAAACAAACAAGAGCTGATGCGTGAAGTGCTGGTCGATGTCATGACCAATGCCATCATCTACTGGGAGTCTGTTACAGGGGAAACCAAGTTTGCCTTCGCAGAGAAGAGTGGCTTGTGGCGCGTCTACCTAGACCGCAGTACCCTGCAAACTAGAACGCTAGACAAATATCTACGTGTAGAAACTCTACCGAAAACGCCTCGCTGGCGAACGGTACTGAGCTCTATCGAGTTTATACTTGAGCACTGTAAAGAACAGACACCTGAAAGAACTCATATTGAGACCCTAAGGGATAAGCTACAAAAACTACTGACCAGTTAGCTCTGAAGTAAGCTCAAGCTACTGTAAATAATGAAGCCCACCTAGCGTGGGCTTTTTTGTGAATATCGTACGCGACCAAAGGACAATGACGTCGATTCAAACACACTTCTTTTACGGCATTAAACAAGCAAAATGACACGTTACTCAATCTTAAACAATCACCAGTTCAGTTACTATTTTGAGCCTTATTCTTGGCTGAATTTCACATTCCTCCGGCTCTTTGTTGCAGTTTGAGAAGCGAGTCACAACAGAACGGCAGATTTAATTTTCTAGAAAAATTTAACGTAAAACAGGTAAGTGACCGAGATCTACAATTACATCACCGTAAGATAAACCCCTATAATTAAAAGCCGAAAAGGTTAGTGACCACTTACAAAAAGCTACCACCACAAAACCAAATGCGAGTCACATCACCTTAACAATTACGCACAAAAAACCACCAAAGCAAGCTATTTTGACGTTAATGACGTGGTGCTGTGTGTTTTTAACGTTTTTGACGGGAAACGAGTTTGATTAATTCATCGATAAGGTGTTTTCTTACTCCTGCCAAAGGCCTACAGGCCACTCTTACCACTTCTCAGAATCAAAGATGAATCTGGAGCAACGAAGAAGAGGTAGGCCTTTAACTAGAGTGTGT
>NZ_JBFRVX010000812.1:0-3842 GCF_041475345.1 Vibrio sp. 10N.222.48.A3
TACCACTTTGTGATTATGCAGTGCGTGTCAATTTTTAGTCACTGCGTCAGAGAAATGTTGTTACACGTATTTTTCGTCTGGTTAAGTCAGATAGTTAACAGTTTTATTCATAAACCAATGAGTTTTATAAGGTTAAATGTTAACGTCCTCTGCGCTGAACTGTGTAGTTAGGTCATGGTTTACATAGGTCAGCTTGAATAATTATAGAGTCACAATTAAGGCGCACCCGTTAGAAGGAAGCCAAATTCGATGACTGAGAAGATTTGTTAGTTGTTAGGGAAATAATAATGAATTTAACCGATATGTCATTTAAGCAAAAAATCATCGCTTTGCTTATCTTACCGATCTTAGGGTTTTTATGGCTTAGTGTTTCTGCCATTTCAAAAGGCGTAGAAACCACCAGTGAAATGTCGTCATTAAACCAACTTACGCGTTTGTCGGTTGTGTACAGTGAGTTGGTGCACGAGTTACAGAAAGAGCGTGGTATGACGGCTGGTTTTATCGGGTCACAGGGAAACAAGTTTGGCAGTGAGCTAAAAGCACAAAGAATTAACGCAGACAGCAAACGCAATCAAAGAACCGAGTACTGGCAGTCTGAAGAAATCGGCTTATCGCAGATCGCGCGTCTGAATACTGAAATCAGCCAAAGTCTCAACCAAATTACTTCGATTCGCAATAGAGTGGATTCTCAATCAATTCCGCTTTCTGAAGCATTAGGCTACTACACCAAACTTAATGCTAAGTTATTGAGTGTATCTGCATTAATTGCTGAGCTAAGTACTGATGCTACCATCACGACAGAAACCATCGCCTACTATAACTTTCTACAAGGCAAGGAGCGTGCGGGTATCGAACGTGCGGTTCTCAACAACACCTTTTCTAAAAATGAATTTGGCCCGGGTATGCTGGTTAAATTCATCTCTTTGGTAACCGAGCAAAATACATATTTTGCGAACTTTGAAGTTTTTGGTAACCCAGATAACGTTGATTTCTTTAAACAACAACTGAATGATCGCTCGGTGGCTGAAGTGGAAAAACTTCGTGATGTGGCTGAATCGAAAATGAGTGGTTTTGATGTCGATCCTGTTTATTGGTTTGCTCAATCGACGGCACGAATTGTTCAGCTGAAGAAGACTGAAAATCAGTTAGCAGAGTCTCTTATTACACTGACGGATCAGAAAACTCAGCAAGCTCAATCAGCAATGATGGGCAGCATTGTGATGTTTGTTGTGATCACTTTGTTCGCAACTTTTGTTAGCTTCAAAGCCATTACTGATTTAACGACTCGAGTTAAAGATCTAACGCGAGTGCTTTCTAAAGTCCGAAATGACAATGACTTAACCGTTCGTGCGACTTACGAAGGTAATAGCGAGCTGGGTCAAATCTCATCGTCGCTTAATGAAACATTAGAGAAGTTTTCTCAAGTTATCGATAACCTATCTCAATCTAGCCTGACACTTGCTTCAGCAGCAGAAGAGACGGCGCAAACTTGCCAATACAACTCAAGCACCTTAGTTGAACAGCAAGACCAGATTGGCTTGATTGCGACAGCAACAGAAGAGCTATCAGCGACGGTGAATGAAGTCGCGGCTAAAACACAGCAAACGGCAAGCTCAGCGAAGATCGCTGATGAACAATCACAGCAAGGTTTAAGCACGGTCCAACAATCCTATGAGTCGATAGAAACCTTGGCTTCTGAGATTAACGGCCTCGCTGAAAAAATCACTCATCTACACGAAAGTAGCAACAACATTAACAGTGTGATTGATGTGATTAAATCCGTTGCCGAACAAACCAATTTGTTAGCGTTAAATGCAGCGATTGAAGCCGCACGAGCGGGCGAGCAAGGTCGTGGGTTTGCAGTAGTAGCTGATGAAGTGAGAGCCTTAGCGAGTCGAACACAAGCGAGTACACAACAGATTGAACAAGCGCTGACTCGTTTGCTTTCAGTGAACAAGAATGTTGAAGAGTCTATGAATAAGACGAAAGGGACTTGTGACGAAACATTTAATAACACAGAGAAAGTGGGCAGCAGCTTAAATGAGCTAACGTCACAAGTAACGGGTATCAATGACCTAAGCATTCAAATTGCAACGGCCGCAGAAGAGCAAAGCAGCGTAACTCAGGAAATTAGTCGTAACATGGTGGCTCTGAGTGACATTGTAAATGAACTCAACAAAAATGGAGATCAAGCTTTGGTGCAAACCAACAATATCTCCCAAGTAAACGAACGACTGGCATCAATGGTTGGTATGTTTAAACTGCGTTAATTCATACTAAAACAGTTAGTTAAAATGAAACTTGTAGTGTGTCGCGGTTATGGTTTCAAATAGCGTCTATAGTTTTTCAATAGCAGTCATCGTTTAAAATAGCCGCCTTCTCCGAAGGCGGTTTTTTATTCCTCTCTTTCAAAAGCCCCACCAGAGCTCTTCTAGGCAAGTTTATTACTCATTTGCGATCTCTTAGAAACATCGGTAACAAAAGTTCTATTCTTTGCGTCGGAATCAGTGGCACCAATAGGTAAATCAAACCGGCAAAGGCGATAGACGCAGCTAAGTCTTCAGGGCGGTGCATACCAAGCCAAACACGACTATAAGCAACGCCACCAGCCCAAACTAGCAAACCGCCGACTAAGTAAAAACGTTTCGCTTCTAGGAACAAGCCGCCAAAGAACGCCAGACACACGCCAACGAAAATCATGTGCCCAGATGGGAAAGAATAGTCAGTCTCACCTAGCCAATGACGTGTTCGCCACTCACTCACCTTGTCTTGCACAGATGCAATCGCTGCGTTCTTTTCTAGCAATGGCAGTTCGTAAAACAGCTCTGGCATTTCAACGACTTCTTGCGTCACCAAATACTCAGAATAAGGACGCGGGCTTTCTGTAGAATGCTTTAAGAAAGTTTTTGCTGCAAAGCTGAGAACCAACAACAAGCCGAGCTGCAGACAAAGGCTGACGAGCTTAGCTTTGGAAAATTTCATCTTGAGCAATACCAAAGACAAAACAGCTAGCGTTACCAAGAATCCTTGATTACCCGCCGAGTAAGTCACAAACGTTATGAAGGCGCCTTGGAAAGGCGAAACCGCAGCCCCAAGGTCAAAATTAGATCCAAAGATCAAAAACGGTACGAGAGAAGACAAACTTAAAACGAGCAGTAATAAGCCTTTGGATTTGTTAGAGAACGGAGATGTCATGACTAAAATCTTTTGGATAAAGTGGATGGATGCTAGCGCAGCTTAGCACTGCCAATATCAATTTTATGTCAAAACGGTCATTAAGCCGTCATGGTCTAACAATGTTCGATTGATGAACCTCTTGAGTATTGATTCGGTGAACAGCCACGCCAGCATCAACAATGTTCGACATCCACTTATGTTCATAGAGCAACAAAGACCACTCAAACCAGCTGATTCAAAGGTCTTATCCCACTAAAGACTGCCGGACACGTTCTGCTGATAAAGTGAACACTTACCCGACTATAAGGCCGGAATCTGAAAAACTTTGCTGTCAGTCCTTTAAATCCACTATTGAAAGGATTACCATCTGGTCTGCTTTCAAAGCAAAATAGATTATTAATTTTTATTCTCAGGGCGGGGCGAAATTCCCCACCGGCGGTATGTCCTTAGCAAAATCTAAAGATAAGCCCGCGAGCGCTCGATTCGTCGAGGTCAGCAGATCTGGTGAGATGCCAGAGCCGACGGTCATAGTCCGGATGAGAGAGAATGAAAACACACTCGTTTAACTTGGAAAGGTGTACCTATTTATTAGGTTCATGCCTCCAACTTAGACGGGTGCATTTCGTTTTGGATAAAACCATAATGAGCTAATACCAATCACAGTA
>NZ_JBFRVX010000813.1:0-4665 GCF_041475345.1 Vibrio sp. 10N.222.48.A3
CATTAAGGCAATTCCAAGCAGAATCAACGCAAGGCCTGCGTAACTCACCGGCAGCATTTGTAAGGAGTACATTGCCAGTAACAGACAGATCCCCCCCAATACACCCGGTAGCCCGACGCCAGGGTTATAGAATTCGAGTAACAAACCGTAGATACCAATCAGCATCAAAATATATGCAACGTTCGGGTTCGTGATCACTGACAGCAAACTAAAGCGCCAGTCTTGTTCTCGCTCGACAAAAGCAACATCACTAAGTTGGACTTCCTGACTGACACCGTTGATGGTGATGGTGCGTCCGTTGCTCAGTTCAACCAATTGCTGAAGATCGCTGGCAATAAAATCAATCACGTTAAGAGTCAGTGCATTCTCAGAATCCAAGCTGGCTGCCTCTCTTACCGCTTTTTCTGCCCATTCTTCGTTACGTTTGTGCAGCTTAGCCAAACTGACGATGTAGGCAGCAGCATCATTGATGACTTTCTTCTCCATCGCAGTGGTGGCTTTTACTTGATCTGAATTCTCTTGTTTGGTTGCGTCTTGCTCACTCGCAGAAGTGTTGTCGTCTTTATTGGCATCACCTTGAGGCGACAAGGGATTAGTCGGCGTTTTGCCACCGCCAAGAGACACTGGGGTTGCTGCACCTAGATTAGTTCCGGGCGCCATGGAAGCAACGTGGCTGGCAAGTAAAATATAGGTTCCGGCGCTCGCTGCTCGCGAACCCGCAGGGCCAACCCAAGTAGCGACAGGAATCGGTGATGTGGTGATGGATCGAATAATGTCACGCATCGACGAATCTAACCCGCCAGGCGTATTCATTTTCAAAATGATGAGTTTTGCTTGCTCATCGTGAGCTTGTTCTATTTCTCTAGTGAGGTAATCACTGGTCGCCGGACCTATCCCTCCGTTCACCTCAATCACCCAAACATCATCGGCCTGAGCGAACACAGAGCTGAACAACAGAAGAAACGCAAACAAGTACTTTAATATAAAAGTCATAGCCCCTCTCCTTACAACTGAGATGCTAGATAGACGTTTTATTTAAAGCGCAGAGGTAACATCTTGGTAATAAATAGATACCTTAAGCATAGTTCAGGCTAAATTTCCCACAACAAGCTTTATCATTTTCAGCCAGATTAATCTGTATAGAAAAAACTTAAAGATATTGATTAAATGTTAACAAAAGTAAGCAAGCGACGCGAAGCACAATCCATTCACAAAGCGATCAATAAAAACACTTTTATAAATCTTACAAATAACCGAACAACGAAAAACCAAAGCAAACGTTTGCTTTGGTATGAAAAAACATCTAATAGCGATTCACCTGCTGTTTTTAAGAGACTTTCACCTCTGCTCATATTGATAAATGTAAAGGATACGTGTAAAACTCTTCGCGAAATATTTATCCAATGGCACATCGTTCATTGGTGAGTAATTCTGGGATTTTTATATTTAGTAGCACAGAGGTTATGGAAGTGTTAAAAGAAAAGAGTTTACTAAGCAATATTGGCATTCAAGTCGTTATTGCAATGATCATCGGTACCGCAGTCGGCGCGATGATGGGTGACAGCGCAACTATGTTCGCTCCACTGGGTGCTATCTTCATCAATTTGATCAAGATGCTGGTTATTCCTCTAGTCGCGGTTGCCCTAATTTCAGGTGCTGCAGGTCTAGGTAATAGCTCATCGGCTGGTAAAGTCGGTGTAACAACACTGGGTTACTTTGCACTAACGTCTGCACTTGCTGTAGCACTAGCGCTTGTAATGGGTGAAGTGTTCGAACCGGGGCGTGGTATCGATGTTTCTGGCGTTGAAGGCATGTTCTCTTCAGAATACGCTGCGAAAGGCGAACTTCCAACGTTCTGGGCAACCATCACTGGCATGATCCCTACCAACGTTTTCCAATCACTGAATGAAGCAAACATTCTGCAAATTCTCGTTTTCTGCTTATTCTTTGGTATTGCGATTTCTAAACAAGCAAAAGAGAAACGTGACCCTATCATCAACGGTGTAAATGCTATCGTTGACGCTATGGTATGGATGATCAACAAAGTTATGATCATTGCACCACTTGGCGTATTCGGCCTAATGGCTGAAGCAGTAGGTACGTTTGGCTTTGGCGCGCTTATGGTCGTGTTCAAGCTGTTCATTGTTTACATCGCTGCGATTCTTATCTTCGGCTTTGTTGCTTACCCACTGATGATTCAAATCTTCACTAAGACTTCAGCTAAGAAGTTCCTAGTGGCAATGAAGAAGCCTCAAGCGGTTGCACTATCAACAGCATCTTCAATGGCGACACTACCAGTAACAATGGAAACGGTAGAGAAAGAACTTGGCGTTCGCAACTCTACGGCTTCATTCGTTCTGCCACTTGGTGCGACGATCAACATGTCTGGTAATGCAATTTACTACGGCCTAGTTGCTATCTTCTTCGCACAGCTGTTCAACATCGACCTTTCTATGGGCGCTTACGTTGCTATCATCGTAACGTCTACGCTAGGCGCAGTTGGTCAAGCTGGTGTTCCAGGTCCTTCTTTCCTAGTGGTTGCGGTTCTTCTAGCAGCTGGTATCCCTATCGAAGGTCTACCTCTGTTGTTCGCTCTAGACCGTATCTTCGACATGATCCGTACTGCCCTTAACATCACTGGTGATGCAGCATGTGCGGTAATCGTTGATTCTCTAATCAAAGACGAAGTGAAAGAAGCTGAGCTAGAGAAACAACAAGCTTAAACTTCTTAGAAACCTAAAGACCAAAAAGCCACTCATTTGAGTGGCTTTTTTACTTTCAAACGTTGATATTTGTTTACTCTAAATTAAGCGTCTTCAGAAACGTTAATTTTAAATCTCAGGACTTTCAAACTTGAATCGAGGTCGACATCGACAAATTCAGGTGGATTATCTAAACGCTCGATAAACTCAACACTTGGCGCTTCTTCTGCCATCGTCTCAATCAAGAAGTTTGGTGACACTGCTGGTGAGTTAACACAAGCAATCACTTCACCACCTTCGGTTAGAAGCTCAGGCAAACGACGTAAGATCTTTTTGTAGTCTTTAGTAAGTGCAAAGCTGCCTTTTTGGAACGAAGGCGGATCGATAATAACCAGCTCATATGGGCCACCCTTCTTGATTTTTCCCCACGACTTAAAGATATCGTAGCCAAGGAAGTTCACCGAGCGCATATCATGCTCATTCAAGCGGTGGTTATCACGGCCTTTGTTCAGTGATCCGCGAGACATGTCTACGTTCATACATTGTCGAGCGCCACCCGCAATCGCCGCCACAGAGAAACCACAAGTGTATGCGAACAGGTTAAGAACGTTCTTATCCTTAGCATTATCTTGTACCCACTGACGGCCATTACGCATGTCTAGGAACAGACCGAAGTTCTGATTGCGGCCAATGTCTAGTTGGTACTTAAGCCCATGTTCAACCACGACTGGTGAGTCGTTCAATTGACCCCACAACACTTCAGAGGGCGCGCCATCAGCATAACGGTGTTGCAGCACAATGCTTGTGCCCTGTTTTACTTGCCAGATATCTTTGTTAGTGAGGTCGACCAATCCAGTCTTTAGAGATGATAAGAACGCTTGGTCCACTTCTTTAAACACGTTAACCAATAACTGTCCATCAACCCAATCACAAGTGAGTTGATCTAGGCCGGGCCAAAACTTGCCACGCCCGTGAAAAATACGACGTAGTTCATTCGGCACTTCATTCAATTGCTGTTCAATATGACTAAAAAACAGAGGTAAAGCTGATGCTTCCATTATTTCACTCACTTAGTGTTTAGCTTTGGCCACGTTAATGACCAAGGTTCAAGCCAACTGTCTAAACCATTAGACACGATCTCTTGATGCCATTTCTCCCCCAAAGAGTCGAGGTTTCTTGGATCGCAGACACATTCGTAGGCTTGTGATTGATAGGTAAATCGAATCGCGAAGGCATGCAGATAGCCTCTGTCAGCCTCGTTCGATGGATTGTAAATAGGATCACCAACAATAGCCGAGCCAATGGACTTCATCGCGACACGGATCTGATGAGTTCGCCCCGTATAGGGTTTACATAAAAGTAGACGCTCACCGGGTTCAGCCGTTGCAGATAAAAATTGGGTAATCGCTGGGTTTTCTTTGGTTGTCAGCAGCTTCCAGCTTGAGCGTCGTGAACGCTCCATATCTCCTGAGATCAGCCCCTGCTTTTTCTTCGGCTTCTTGGAGCCTATCGCAAGGTAGTACTTCTCTACTTCACGCTTTGCAAACAACTGTGAAAGCTCACTCGCTGCCGGGGTATTTTTTGCCAGCAGTAGAATTCCTGACGTCATTTTATCGAGACGATGGACTAAATATAGCTTCGGCTCATTGATTGCCTTAGCAACTTCTTGCAATAACATCGTATCACCATCGTCTTTATGGACGCTGACGCCTGGATGTTTGTTTATAAGTAAAAAATCAGAGTGATTCAGAAGAATGTCGAACATGTAAAGGCTAGCTCCATTGTAGAACGTGGAGTATACCGTGTCTGAATCCAGATTCCAGCTACGAAAAAGCCCAACGAGTTCAATAAACATTGAATCGTTGGGCTTATGTTTCAATAGGCAACTTTCACTGGGAAGTCTTTAATCAATTCGCTCTAAGCTTATGTTCTAGACTTATGATCCAGCTCTAAGCTCTAAGCT
>NZ_JBFRVX010000814.1:0-5976 GCF_041475345.1 Vibrio sp. 10N.222.48.A3
GAGCGTTTCTATCGTGTTGATAAAGCACGCTCACGCGATACTGGGGGCAGTGGCTTAGGGTTAGCGATTGTTAAACATGCGCTTAGTCACCATGATTCACATTTAGAAATTCAAAGTGAAGTGGGTGTTGGTAGCCGATTCCATTTCACGCTGCCTAGCCGATTGACAGTGTCATGAGTTCCTTAATACGCCGGATGCGTTTCCCCATCAGTTCATTATTAGCATTAGCTTTGGTTACCCCTGTTCATGCCGAGCAAAGTGTCGATTCTCTTCCTGATTATTCTAAGGTTCCGGGTATTTCTGGCAGCTTGTTGTCTGTCGGTTCCGATACCTTAGCGGGAATGACAACGTTATGGGTTGAAGAGTTTAAGTCTTACTACCCGAACGTGAATGCTCAAGTTCAGGCTTCTGGTTCATCCACTGCACCTCCTGCATTAACGGAAGGTACTGCTCACCTTGGGCCTATGAGTCGTCCAATGCGCCTACGAGAAGTGGAAGCGTTCGAAAGGGAGCATGGCTATAAGCCGACGGCGCTTCGAGTTGCTATCGATGCGATTGGTCTTTTTGTGCATCGTGATAACTCTATCGAGGGACTTAATTTTCGCGAAATTGACAGCATATTTTCAGAGACATTGCGCTGTGGCGCGACTAAGCCGCTAAACAATTGGCAAGATTTAGGTATCAGCCAGCCGTGGGCAAAACATAGATTCCAACTGTTCGGTCGTAATTCCGTTTCGGGAACCTACGGCTACTTCAAACAAAACGCATTATGTAGTGGCGACTTCAAGAACCGAGTCAATGAACAGCCAGGATCTGCGTCGGTTGTACAGTCGGTCGCTTCATCAATCAGCGGGATAGGGTACTCAGGTATTGGTTATCGAGTGGCTGGTGTTAAGTTAATTCCTATTGCTGAGCATGGTTCTGATTACGTAGAGCCTACTCGAGCGAATATTTTAAGCGGAGATTACCCTCTATCGCGCTTTCTCTATGTATATGTGAATAAACACCCAGATAAACCGCTTTCTCCTGTAGAGAGAGAGTTCCTCACTTTTGTATTCTCGAAGCAAGGGCAAGAACTGGTAGAGAAAGATGGCTATTTAGCGATACCGCCTGAGTTCGCAGAGCAAGAGTTGGCAAAAGTCGGGCTCTGATTGAGGCTAACACAAACTTAGAAAACAAACGTATGAACAGCTTGCTAAGTCGCAGGCTGTTTTTATTTTGACTGTTCGTTATTCTATCTTTAACGACCATCCAGCATTTTGCCAACGTTGTTGTTCTTCTTTGAGTTCATATTCAAGCAGTTGGTTTTGGGCCAACCAATCGCTGTTAGATCCTTTCAATCCCCAGTTATCCTCTTGTTCAATCGTTAGAGTCGTGTCTGGGACTAGTGCTTGATTTCTCTGACGATTGAGTAAGATAGCGAGTCTTAATATGCGAATTAGTAGCGTTATTTGTTGTGGAGAAAATAGAGACAGTTCCGGCAAGTCTTGCCGCTTAATCGCTTTTCTTTGGTGGCGAACCAATGTCGAGATAAGACGTTGTTGCTCAGTATTGAAACCGGGCATTGTCGTGTGCTTAAGCAGATAAGCCGAATGGCGGTGATAGCCTTGGAATGCGATGCTTTGCCCTACCTCATGAAGTAGTGCAGCCCAACCAACTAGATCATACAGCTCATTAGTGACCATAGTCGTTACTTGAGGCTGCACTTGTTTCAGTAATGCAAGGGCGAGTTCTTTGACTCTCTGGCCATGAGCTAAGTCAACATGGTATCGAGAGACGAGCGTTTCGGCAGTTCTTGTTCGAACATCAATATCTTTAAACCTATCCTCCATGTCATAAAGAACGCCTTCTCTCAGGGCGCCATCAGAAAAATGTAACTCCTTTATGTCTAGCGTATCCATGGCTGCTGAAAGAATGATGACGCCAGCAGCAAACACCGGCTTTCTCTCATCACTTAAACCTGAAAGGTCTAAGGTTTTGGATGATGAAAACTCACATAAGTGATTTTTCAAATAGGACAGACGTTGCGGCGTAATGAGACCATCGGTAAAGCCTAAACCAATGAGTACCTCTTTTATTGACTTAGTCGTCCCTGATGAGCCAAAGGCGATTTCCCAAGGCGCCTTTGTATATTCTTCAATCAATGGCATCAATAGACGAGTAGCCGCGGTATAAGCATCTGAGAAGTGTTGTGAGGTTAGCTCTCCGTCAGCAAAGAAGTGTTGAGTGAAGCTGACGCATCCCATAGGTAAACTGCGCATAATTAGGGGCGTAAAGCCTTGCCCTGCGACGAGTTCCGTACTCCCTCCACCGATATCAATAACCAATTTAGATTCAGAAGCGGTTTGAGTGTGTTCTACACCGTTATAGATTATTCGAGCTTCTTCTTGACCTGAAATGATCTCTATTGGAAAAGGAAACAGTGGTTTGGCTTGCTCTAAGAAGTCTTGAGCGTTTTTGGCTTTTCTTAGGGTATGAGTCGCAACAACTCTTACATCATCAAGTTCAAAATCCGCTAGTCGTTCTGCGAACACTTTGAGGCACTCCAAGCCTCGCTCGATAGCACTTTCGGATAAGAAGTTAAACTCATCCAACCCATCACCTAATCTCACTTTCTGTTTGTGTCTGCTGACTAATTGCAGGTGTTGTTCGAATACTCGGGCAACCACCATATGAAAACTGTTCGAACCCAAGTCGATAGCGGCAATACATCGAGAATGTTTGTTATCAATTAGCGGCATGATTTCTTCTCTTGTTTGTACTTCTTGCGAGCAAGTTTCTCCATACGTTTAATATAGTGGTAAGTGGAGAGTTGTGACGTCGGGTAATCGAGTGGGTTTGTTGGAGCTTGTATGTAAGGATTGCTCATCGATTGGTCTAGCACTCGAGCTTTGTTGCTGTCATCGAAATGAAACTCGGTGATATCGATAATGGTTTGCTTGATCTTTGGATCTAAAATTGGAGTGGCGACTTCGATGCGGTGATCGAAGTTTCGTGTCATCCAGTCGGCAGAGGAGATATAGACTTTTGGATTACCAGCGTTACCAAAGATCATCACTCTTGGGTGTTCGAGAAAACGATCGACCACACTAACAATCTCAATCTGCTCACTGATGTTGGAGACTCCCGGTACGAGAGAGCACATACCACGAATGACCATTCTCACTTTTACATTGGCTTGGCTGGCCTGATAGAGCTTCTCAATGATCTCTCGGTCGACCAAATTGTTGAGTTTTAGAGTGATGCTTGCAGGCTTGCTCTCTATCGCGTTTTGTATTTCATTATCTATCAACTGATACAGGCGTTTTCTTGTATTCTTTGGTGACACAATCAGTTGTTTGAACTGTGATTTTTGATAAGGGTTTTCAATATACTTAAAGACTTGTCTCACCTCTTGGGTCAAATCTTCATTCGCAGTGAGCAGAGAAAAATCGGTATACACGCGCGCTGTTACTTCATGAAAGTTACCGGTGCCAATATGAGCGTAATGCGCCGTATGCTTGCCTTCTTTCCGTTTAATGAGCAGAAGCTTAGAGTGAATTTTCAAACTTGGGATGCCATGGATGACTTTTATACCGGCTTCTTGAAGTTTCTTGGTCCACTGAATATTGGCTTGTTCATCAAAGCGGGCTTGTAGCTCAACGACGACAGTTACTTTCTTACCATTGTGTGCAGCATCGATGATCGAGCTAAGGAGCTTTGAGCCTTCTGCAACACGGTAAACGTTTATTTTTATGGAGGTTACCTTCGGGTCAAAGGAGGCTTGCCTCACGAGTTCAGTGATGTGATTAAAGGTGTGATAAGGGTAATGCAACAAGATGTCACGAGCTTTGATCGCTTCGAAATAGTTTGGGTAGTGGCTGAAATGCGCACACTTAATCGCGGGAAGTGGGCGATTAACTAAATCACGCCTATTAAGGCTTGGAAATTCGCAGAAATGCTTGAAGTTATGATAGCGACCACCCGCAATGACACTGTCATAGTCAGACAGCTTAAGTCTGACTTGCAAGAAATTGAGCATTTCAGCTGGCATTTCTGACTCATAGATAAGGCGTATCGGTAGTGCCGTTAAGCGCTGTTCTAAACCTAAAGACATCGATTCTAATAGGTTACTTTCATTGTTCTCTTGAAGATCATAATCGGCATCACGCGTCATTTTTATCGCAAAACAACGTAATGAGTCATACTCAAAGAATCCTTTAAGCAAGTCATCTAAACAAAATCGAACTATATTATCTAACAAGATCAAAGTTGTACGCTGTGAACCAGAAGTGTCTGGTAACTTAACAAACCGAGGGAGGGCTTCTGATGGGATTTCGAGTAAGACATATTGAGAAGATGTCTCTCGCTCAATGTCGATGGCTAAGTAACTTTGCTCGTCTTTGATAATATTGAGCAACTGGCTATCTTCGTTCAAGAGAAACGGAGTTAAATGTGGCAGCACTTTTTTCTTAAAGTACTTTTTGATCCACTCACTCTGTTCTTCGCTGATTTGTTGTTCGTTGACCAGAAAAATACGATTGCGTGCCAGTTCCAATAGTAAGTCGCTATACAGCTCATAGAATTGAGCGTCGAGCTTACTTGCTTGGCTCTGCATTTGAGTTAGCAGGGTTTTCTGCGAGTTGGCAGGTAATTGAGGATCTTGAAGTAAGATCTTTCGTTTCACATCAGCAAATCGGACTTTGTAAAACTCATCGAGGTTTTTCGAGTAAATACCTAAAAAACGAACTCTTTCGATTAAGGGGACTGATTTGTCGGCTGCTTCTTGGAGCACTCTTTCGTTGAAGGATAACCAGCTAAGTTCTTTTGTGACATAGTCTTTTTCCATCGAGATGATAATCCTTGAGTGCTGGCTATAGAGCTGGTTACTTTAATTTAGAATGACAAGATTCACAAAATCTATGATCTTACTTTAAGAAATATGGTCAACAAACTTGTTATTAGTTTCAGTTGTTTAACGTAACTTGTAATATAATTGTCATCTAACGTACATATTATGTCAGTAGCTAAAAAAAGGTAGATAAACAGATGGCTTCAGCCCAATTTTCATTGAAAGAGCGCGACAAAAAAAGATGGTTGAAAGATCGTCTCGTCCGTTTTTCGGTGACATGTGGCGCGGTCAGTGTTCTAGCTGCTCTGGTGCTGATCTTTGTTTACTTGGCGATGGTCATTTTACCGGTATTTTCTGATACTGGTTTAGATACTGACCAAGCCGTGAAGACCGTAGCCATAGAAAAGCCTATCGCCTTATCCGTGGATGAATACGGTCAGCATGCGTTTACTATCGAAAAATCCGGCTTGGTGCAGTTTTGGGATTTAGAGTCTCAAAATACACATTCTTACTTTGAGCGTAATGTTTTAGCTAACCCCATCGCTTTTTCTCGAAATACCCCATCTGAAAACTGGTTTGCCTTTGCTGATAGCGCAAGCAACCTTACTTTTTTCTACCCTGAGTATAGTGCGCCTGTGCTGCAAAAGGGCAGTGAAGCCGAACCTAAAATTGAGCAAATCGATCTCCCGGAACCGTTTTTAAATGATGAATCATCAAACGGAACAACAATCGAAAAATTTGCGTTCTCTAAGAATGGACGTGGTATCACGGTTGCCGCTCAGCTAAGCGATCAACGAGTTTTGGTTAAGTGGTACCAGAGTGATCTTACTGGTCAGTATGTTTTTCAGAAGAGTCAATGGCTGTCGGATAAGTTGGGTTTACAGCAACAGTTGTTAGTCACGCCTGATGGCCAAACTTTATATCTTCGAGCACAATCGGATTTAGTTGTATTGAAGTTATCCGATAGCGGCTTCAATGTTCGTGAAGTGATTGATCTTAGCTTAAATGATGCGAAGCACTCGGTGAAAAGTATCGATTTACTGTCTGGAGCTTATTCACTGTTGGTTACGCATGAGGACGGACAGGTTTCTCAGTGGTTCGATGTACTCAAAGATGAAAAGCGTAGCCTGACCCATATTCGCGAC
>NZ_JBFRVX010000815.1:0-6732 GCF_041475345.1 Vibrio sp. 10N.222.48.A3
GCTCTTTTTTGTTTGATTGAGCTTATATCTGTTTAACGGCAGTTATTCTATTAGGACGGTTACTAAGACTAAAACCGTTAATCGATTAACTCCATGACTTAACTAAGACAACTGCTTAACGAGAGCTGCACCTACTGCGTGAGCACTGGTTGGGTTTTGGCCGGTAATCACTCGCTCATCAACAATTACAAGCTCATGCCAAGGTTGAACCTTGTTGAAACGCGCTGCGCTACGAGCAAGAGATTCTTCCAATAAGAACGGAATGTCATTGATGGTGCCAAAGTCGATTTCTTCTTCACGTGTAAAACCAGTCACAGATTTAGAGCTCAGTAACTTCTCCCCGTTGCTCAGGACAATCGGAAGCAGTGCTGCTGGGCCGTGACATACTGATGCGATCACACCGCCATCTTCATAGTGCTTAGCCGTAATAGCTGCGAATTGCTCGTCGGTTGCTAAGTCAGAAAGCAAACCGAAACCACCTGGGTAGAAGATAGCATCGTAGCTTTCTACGTTAATTTGGCTTACAGGAATCGTGTTATTAATGCGGTTCTGGAAGTCATCATCAGCCAGGATCTCGGCGTTTACTGAATCACATTCAATATCGGTTCCGTACAATGGGCCTTTACCACCCTTGATAGACGCGATGTCGTACTCAAAACCCGCAGCAATGATCTCTTTCAGTGCATGAGTCAGTTCAGGCGCGTAAGTACCGTTCGCTTGATCTGTATCGCCTAGTGTTGCGTGGTTAGTTACAGGTATTAGTATTTTTTTCATGATTCGTCCCTTTGAGCACGTTTGTTTGGTTTCAGCGTCGTTGTTTTGCTTTAGGCATCGTGGTTTTTATTTAGAAAACCAAAGTTTTCAATTGAGATTCCGCTGTTTCGTTACCTGTAATACTAGTAGTAAACCATTTGAGTGATAATATGCCGAATAGGCAAAACATTATTGCTATATAGCAATAGTCGGATGTGAATTAGTCGAATGTGAATTCGTTAGACGTTAACAGGTGAAGTATGGATAGCTTTGAAGGTATTAATGAATTTGTTGCCGTAGCGGAGTGTCACGGCTTTTCTGCGGCCGCGAAACAACTTGGTTGCAGTACCAGCCATGTCAGCCGCCAAGTATCGAGATTAGAAGAGCGGGTAGGCGTGGCTTTACTGGCTCGATCCACTCGTATGGTAAGTTTGACGGAGTCTGGGCATACGTATTATCAGCAATGCAAAGATCTGGTTATTGGGCTGCAACAGGCGAATGAACAAGTCACATCTCAACAAGCTCAGTTGAGCGGTACATTACGCGTGAGTGCTGCGGGTGCGTTTGCTGAAAATCATGCTGCCGCGGCGCTGATGGAATTTGCCAAAGACCACCCTGATCTCACTATCGAAATGAACTTCAATACCAATATGGTTAACTTTATTGAAGATGGTATTGATTTCGCGATTCGTTATGGTCGGTTAGATGATTCTGGTTTGGTGGCAAGGAAGCTGGTGGATCGGCCAATGGCAGCGGCCGCGAGTCAGAACTACATCGATCAATTCGGTTCTCCAACACAGCCTGAACAGTTGAAGTGGCACAGCTGTATTATTGCCAACAGTGATCAGTGGTTGTTTGAGAAAGATGGAAAACCGTTAAACGCGGTGCGCGTACATGGGCGTTGGAAAAGCAATAACTCGAGTGCGGTACTTAAAGCTTGTGAAGGAGGGCTTGGCATTGTTTATCTTCCCAAAAGCAGCTTCAATGGCGGTCTTGCCAATGGGAAGCTCGTTCCAGTGCTAGAAGAATATTGGGGAGCAGGTACAAGCAGTTGGATCGTATATCAAAACCGTCGCTTTCTTCCACAGAGAGCAAGGCTGGCTATCGACTTCTTAGTTTCTTATTTTTCCGATTGGAATGAATAACCGAATAGATAATGCTTACATAGCTATACAATATCCTTGTTGTTTTTTGATGTGCGTAATAAGAAGGTGCTATTTGTCTACTTTTGATGACTTACGCTTACGATTGAGTTGTAGAGAAGCCTAAAGCAGTACGATATACTAGATATCATATTAATGTCCCTAACGCGTGATAGATTGTGTGGAAGCGTTGGCAGGATGTGTTGTTATGCTTCGGCTTATGAAGTGTAGCGAGAATGCGGAGTTGGCAATGTCTTCAATAAATTTCGAATCCACGTACGGTGTAATAACGATTCAAGATATGAATGTAGTGAGTGTTGACGCTAACTATGCTCGCATCTATGGATACCAATCACCGGAAGAACTACTTTCTGATATCGATAGCTTTCTAGATCTCATCTCAGAAGAGTACCATGTTTTAGCCTATCAAAATTACCTCGAAACGGTCAGTGGTCAACGAGATCCTCAGGTTCACACCTATACCAATGTTGATCGCAATGGCCGAGAGTTTACTGTGATTTCTATCGATCATGTGACGGAGTGGCAGGGAAGACCTGCACTGCAAGTCACGGTTATCGATCTTTCCCCTGCGATTCAGCTGCAAAATGCAGTGCGTGAGCAAGATAAGATGTATCACGACATGATCATGCAATCAGGGCAGGGCATCTTGGTTCACCGAGATTTCAAACCGTTGATGGTCAATCAATCCTGGGTAAAACTGCAAGGTGGATCTTCCATAGATCAAGTCTTAGCGCTGGATTCGATTCTTGACTTAGTGCCACAGCAGAATAGCGACGGCATCTATAAACACTATCAAGCGATCGTGTCGGGTGAGTTGTCGGGAACCAGTACCGTGGTTGAAAACATTGGCTTTGACGGTGTTCATCGCTTCTTTAATATTTACGATAATGCAATTACTTGGAAAGGTCAGCGGGCCGTTCAAGTGGTACTCGAAGATGTGACTCAAAAGGTGATGTTGGAGAAGCAGTTGGTTCACCAAGCGAATTACGATGAAATGACGGATCTGCTTAATCGTAGGGCGATTTATGAATGGTTAAGAGAGCACATGTTCTCTAAAAACTACCTTGTCTGTATGCTACTAGATATCGATGACTTCAAGTCGATTAATGACACTTATGGTCATATGGTAGGTGATGAGGTAATTTGTGCTTTAGCTAGCATAACCAAGCGTAATGCCGAGAAAGTTGGTGGAGTAGCAGGCCGTTGGGGTGGTGAAGAGTTCATTCTATTTATCCCCAATACGTCTCTTGAAACAGCTCTCGAAGTTTCAGAAGAGATTCGCCAACAGTTCAATCAAGTCGAGTTCAAAGTGGGTGAACAAATTCGTTTTAACTCTAGCGTGAGTATCGGAATCAGCGATAGCCGAGCGTGTGAAGACGGTGTCACTATTGACGCACTCGTGAATTTAACCGACCAATCTCTTTATCGCGCGAAAGCCAATGGCAAGAATTGTGTAGACGGAGATGTAGTCGCGCTTTAACGCCTAAAACCGTCATCGAAAGCGAATAGAATCGACAACAAAAAATGCCCTCAAGTCATCACTTGAGGGCATTTTAGTTTTTGGCTATTAACTGAACGCTTCTCACTATAAGAAACGCTTCTAACTATAAGAAACGTTTAAGTTCTATAAATTAGGCAGACACTTCCACTTCGTAAGAACCAAATTTACGGATGTTAATCACGCCAGTATCTAGGATAAGGTATTGACCTTTAATGCCTTGAAGTACGCCCGTCACTTCAGGGTTCTTATCAAAGTTGTGCGATACAATTTTCACAGGGTGCTGTTCAACTGGGTAGCTCAATGAAGTAATGCTCTCACTGAGCACCTCGATAGCATCATCACCAAACTTCGCTCTGATCTCTTGAATCTTATCTTCTACAAGTGGCAATAGTTCTTTGGCTTTTTCAACCAACTCCATATCGTCACCGTCGCCTTTTAGCAGCGTGCGCCAGTTGGTTTTATCGGCGATGTGTTTTGCTAATTCGACTTCAATAAGGCCAGAGATCTGACGTGTTTTTACCTTCAAAATAGGTAGGCCTTGAGTGGCTCCTTGATCAATCCAACGGGTAGGGATTTGTGTATGGCGAGTGATTCCAACCTTAAGGCTTGATGTGTTCGACAGGTAAACGAAGTGATCGACGAAGCAATTTTCTACACCCCATTGAGGTTCACGACAAGTGCCTTGATCGTAGTGGCAAGTCTCCGGCTTCATTATGCACATATCGCAGCTCGCTAGCTTTTTCATGCACACAAAGCAGTGACCTTGAGAGTAGCTTTTCTTAGTTTTCTTACCACACGAACAACAAAAAATATTACCAGTGTGGGTAAGGTTGATGGTTTTTCCAATCAGAGGGTTTAGCTCTACAAACTCTTCCCCTACAGGTAAACGGTAGGTAACCGTACCATCAAGGGAAGCACTCATTTTCTTGAGTGTTCCTTTTGCTAATAAAGACATGACATTACTCGTTGTATTTTGATTATTATTTCGTCGACTCGAACGCCTTGTAAGCAGTCGCTACGGTTAACGATGATTATGCGATGAGTATAACAAATAGAGCCTCTATTTATACGCAATATTACTTGATTATTGCAGTGAATAATTGAGTGGAAATCCGCCATCTAAATTATAGTATGACATTTTGTTAAGGTGTGATATAACGTTTTTAAGTCAATTGTTAGTATGCAATCTAATGATTAATTTTGCTTGTTTATATCGTCAAATCCCAACTATAGGGACCAAAAGCCGGAAGCTTAGATGTGAAGTGGATTCATAAAATTGTTATCTTTCTAGTTATCGCAACACTTGCCATTGTGCAGTATTACCAGGTAAGTGGAAATCGTGTGATAACAACAATTACTCCTGAACAATATGAATTTATCGCGACCAGCGATCAAGTTGATAGAGGAGTCAGTACCTCCCAATTGTCCTATGAAAATGGGCAGTATATTCTCGATTGTGAGCTTAAAAAATCCGAATATCCTTGGCCTTATTGTGGGCTATCGATTCGTATTAGCCCAGACATAACCACTGGCCTTGACCTTTCGCAGTACCACACCTTTAGAGTCAATATTGATTACCATGCGAAGGCTGATTCTAGTGGTCGTCTGAGAACGTACCTACGTAATTACAATCCTGCTTATTCGGTTCCCGATGATGAGTACACACATAAGTACAATGGGATGGAGTTCTCTCCAGGAATCGATGGTGGCGTGATCGAGATCCCGATCAAAAACTTGCAAGTCATGACGTGGTGGTTAGCGGATAACGAGGTTGCGTTAGAGCATTCAGCCCCCGAGTTTTCAAATGTGAACATGGTTGAGTTTGCTACTGCTTCTGGTGCTAAATTAGGTCACCATCGGATAATTATTCGAAGTATTGAGTTTGAGGGTTCGTATATTTCGGCTGAAAGTCTGTTCCTGATTTTGCTGTTTATCTGGGTGGGTACCGGCACTGTGTTTCTGCTTTCAGAATTACACCGCTCAAGAAAACGTATCGCGATCGCTGAAAAAAGACACCATCACTTAAAAAACGTCAATCGGGCATTGAGAGAGCAAAACTTCGAGTTTTCTGAAAAGGCTCATCGTGATGAATTGACAGGGATACTTAACCGACACGCGATTCGTGATTGGTTGAAAATGCAGTCGCAACAGGTGAAGCAAGGCCACGGCAAGTTAAGTATGATCTACCTGGACATTGACTACTTTAAAAGTGTGAATGACAAATACGGACACCTGATGGGTGATCATATCTTGCGTGAATTCAGTATGGTGGTTGGCAGCTCTATCAGTGCGACGGACAAACTTGTACGTTGGGGTGGTGAAGAGTTTATTGTTTTTTGCCCTGAAACCGAAGCTGGCGAAGCGCAGAGAAAGGCAGAGAAAATCCGACTTTTGGTTAGCCAACATCTTTGGATTCATGGGGATTCTCTCACTTGCAGTATCGGCATTGCCGAGATGAAACAAGAGCGGGTGACAGAGACCATTGCCCGCGCTGATGAAGCCTTATATCAAGCGAAGCATTCAGGGCGAAATCAGGTGATCTTGAGCCACTAATCGGAAGTAGAGTTTATTGGTTTATAAGCCACACGTGCATATGTGACGTGTGGCGTTTTTATGGTTCTTATCCCAATAGCCAAAACAAAAAAGGTGGCGCGGGGCCACCAAAAGGGAAAAGCGTTTCTTGTTTGTATGTGCCCGTTTAGCTGGTTTTGTTAGTTAAACTGATCTTGCTAGTTAAACGGATCTTGTTAGCAGAGCGGGCATTTTTGTACTGGTTGAGCCGGGGGAAGCTGCAACCAGATTTTTTTTGAGAAGGGGCATTCCTATAAGCACTTGTCTATAAACATACGTCTATAGGACATTAGTGTTTACCAGAAAATCCAAGCGAACAGAGTCAGAACTAGGATACAAACTAGGTTCAACACCATACCTACTCGCATCATTTCTTTTTGTTTGATATGACCAGAGCCAAATACAATCGCATTAGGTGGTGTCGCGACTGGTAGCATGAAGGCACAAGATGCGGCAATCGCAATCAGTGCAGATAAGATAACAGGTGACATACCCAGCGCTTCAGCAATGGTTGCAAATACAGGGACAAGCAATGCCGCACTCGCTGTGTTACTCGCAAACTCCGTTAGGAATACCACGAACGCTACTACGGCTAGAATCGTAAGAAGTATACCTGCTGTTTCTAAAAATCCGCTTAGTGAGTGTGCTAGGAATACGCTGGTTCCGGTCGCTTTCAGAATGTTACTTAAACAGATACCACCACCGAACAGGATAAGTACACCCCAATCCGTTGTCTTCTCAACG
>NZ_JBFRVX010000815.1:7532-8100 GCF_041475345.1 Vibrio sp. 10N.222.48.A3
GCTCTAGAAGCGCCAAGCAGTACAATGGCGCCAATCGCTACCAAACTATCAAACTTAGAGAACCCGCCAATCATTGCGTTGATCGGCTTGCCGAATATCCAAAGCGTTACGGTTAAAAGGAAGATAGACAGTGTGATTTTCTTGCTGTTTGTCCACTCGACAGGTGCATGGTCTAGCTCGAATTTGTGGTCAAGTTTTGGCTTAGTCATCACGTACAAAATAATCATCGTGATTGGCAGTAAGATCATCGAGATAGGTAGCCCAAGTGCCATCCACTCTGTGAAGCTCAAGCCAACTTCTGCGGCAGCAATGGCGTTTGGCGGGCTACCTACTAAAGTTGCGATACCACCGATTGAAGCACAGTAAGCGATGCCTAGTAGCACAAATACATAGGTGTTACGGTCTTCACTTTGGTCAACTTTGTTCATGATGCCTAGTACAAGAGGGAGCATCATTGCTGTGGTGGCTGTGTTTGAGATCCACATGGATAAACCCGCACTCACACCGAACAACATGAACACGGCTACCGACATTCTGCCTTTTGCTATGAGCAATACTTTGTCAGCTA
>NZ_JBFRVX010000816.1:0-2110 GCF_041475345.1 Vibrio sp. 10N.222.48.A3
CAAACGGTTTTGCATAAAATGATAGTCGTCCACATCAACCAAATACGCAGAAGGTTTACCGTGTTCGGTGATTAGCACAGGTTCTTTGGTGTCATGTAAGTCCGCTAGGATTTGGGACGCTTGACGCTTGAGGGAAGTAACGAGCTCGACTTTCATAAGAGTAACTCCAAAATAAGAGTAATAAAGTGATACTGTCGTATCACTTTCAAGGTGCCAGGTTTAGCGCAGAGATATTGAGCGTTAAGAATCACTCTTAAGTCATGCTTCTTATGAGTAGGAAACTCACTCAACAACACACAAACAGCAAATGGCGTCACTTTGGTTTCGGCCTTAGAGCCTTGCTATTCTTGTGATAAGATACCCTCACCAGAAAATAATCGATGTGAACAATGTCAGAACATTCATACCACCAACTTCTTAAGTCGACCTTCGAAAACACTCTTCTTCACCTTTACTTCAAAGTAAAAATTTCCAGTCACTTTGTTAAAGAAGAGCAACGAAACAAGATCATCATTGACTTCTTAAAGCCAAAAATCAAACAAGCTCGATATAGCCTTATCAAGAAAAAGCTTAAAACTGTTTGTTTGATGAAGAGTAAGTTTGGCTCAATTGAAAAACACTTAGAAAGCGTTTTATCTCAATATTCAGCGATAGAGAGCAAAAACGACGTTGATAAGCTTTATGCCTTGCTAGAACGCTTTGAGAAGAGCGGATTAGAAACAAAACTTATTGAAGAGACCCCTAAGCAGGAAATGGACGTTGTTTATATCGACAGAGCACATATTGATCATTGCTTCGATAATGAAAACCGTCAGATTGCACCCATTTCGCTGTTTATACATACGAATGAATTAGACAGATTCACTAAGAGCTTAGCAACCCAACCTTATTTCACATATGAGTTGTGCCAAGCAAGTGAAGAGTTGAATAACTATCATTACAAAGTCCACCCAATTAGCTAACCATACTGCTTATCACACACTGTTTAGCCTTAACTGGTCCAAGACCCTTGTGAGTGCTTACCTGTACTTTTCCATCAATTGTCTATCCTGTACCTTAGTAATTGTCCCACAGCTATATGAAGCGCCAACTAACACAACCAAATCTAAAACGTTGGGCACTTCCAGCCCAAATCAAGATGTGTTGTACGCGATTTACCAAGCGGTACTACCGTCCTTTTTTCATCACAATCAAGGCCAATCTTTTGATCTTCTAGCAGTAAGCTGATCAGATATAAGCCTAACGCTGAATGATCTTGGCCATTCGTCTTCACCGCTACGGCTTCAACAATGAATTCAATTCCTGTTGACAGTGTCTCTTTATCTTTAAAAGACATAACTCCTCCCTTAAGTTACTGTGTAAATATACAGCAATATGGAGCGAGTGAATCCATATTTAAACAAATTGAGACATCAATCACATTGAACAGGGTCATGTCGACTCACCCTTAGAACACATTTCATGTCTTTAAAAAGGAGCTCGCGGACAAAAAGTCAGAGAGGAGATGATCGGGTGTCCAATAAATGCAACCTAGTCTTTACTCCAGAATTGAATTTACTAAGAGACCTCGTTTTGACTCGATAGTTACTTGTTATTATTCAACTCAAGGAAAAGCCGACTCAAGCACCGCCTTCTTTATCCCTACTTCATACTCAGCCCTCTCTAACGTTATAGGGGCAGATATCTGATGAACAGCATAATTACCACGAGGCTCTGGCCCATTTCGCCTACTTTCGGATAAAGCAGACTTGACCCATTCAAACAGATAGACGTAACGACTGACGGTCTGGCGACACAAGTTCGCCTTACGCGCCACCAAACCAATCGTGAGCTCCTGATTTTTGCGTAACAGAAACAGACAGGCGCGGATAATTCGGCGAGTGGTCTTCGTCCGGCGAAGGTTATGAGTTCTTCTGGCCGCTCTACGCTGCCTTTCCTGTAAACTTAATCCACTATCCAACCTCATCACACCTCGCTGGCAATCTGACCGAGCACAATATTTATCCCAGGTCCAACGAGAGACGCTTTTTACCACCGCTAATACCTCACTGCATGGCAAAGACGGCTTACCCACCAAATTGGCATTATTGACATGTGCAAAGCTCTCTAC
>NZ_JBFRVX010000817.1:0-2787 GCF_041475345.1 Vibrio sp. 10N.222.48.A3
ATTTTAGAAAACTACAGAATTGGAAGAGGATTAGAGCAAAAAGAATGCAAATTGAGTATGAACTGACAGCTAAGTTACATCAAAAAGAAAGAAATTTTCAATTTGATGCAACTAAAATTGAATGGCTAGGCGTTGATTAGCTTAACCAGTTTGGTGATTTTACTCATCAAGTTGGGTGCTAGTTTAGAGATTTCACGCTGTTCTTCAAGCACTGAAGAGAGAATATCGTTGCCCGTCAGTGGATTTGCTAATACTACACGGAAAACGATGATTGGCTGATGCGCCCATATTTCGGGGTTTAAGCGCGTTCGCGATACGAAAGACTTGCCCGTTTCACGTTGCTTCTTCTGAATAAACTTGGTCAGTTCATTCAGTAGCTCATTCAGTTCAACACGCTCTGGTGCTTTAGCCTTGAGTAGTGCTGCTTTGACTGATCCAGGCACATAGCGATAGGTCAGTAGGCAAAGCTCAGGCTCTGAAACCAGTTCGAAGTCGTTTTGATCTTTAATCAGGTCGGCAAAGTAGCGCGCTTTATTGATGCTCTGGTCGATCAGCAGTTCATACCCAGGGCGACTGATGATGTGCATTGAGGCGTAGACTAACATTGCCATGCCTGAACGAGAGCCTTCTAACGTATGACTACCTAAGTCTTTTGAGCCTTTACGAAGGATGTATTGAGCATGATGTTCGATTGCGGTCATCGCATCTGGCTTCTTAAACAAAACCATGCCAGCACCCATAGGGATATAAAGCTGTTTATGCGCATCAATCGTGACTGAATCAGCCAATTCAATACCATCAAGAAGGTGACGATGGTTGTTCGACATTAGAGTCGCACCTCCCCAAGCGGCATCAACATGGAAATGACAATCGGATTCAGCACACACTTCTGCAATGTCTCTTAGAGGGTCGATATTACCGGTTTCGGTTGTACCAGCCACACCAATGACAGCGAAAGGCTTTATCTTATTCTGCTTGAGCTGTTCAATCTTGAGTCTTAGGTCGTCCGTACAAATGCGGTTGTCGTTATCTGTTTTAACAGACACTAGACCTTCTTGACCAATACCAAGGACGTCCGCTGCTTTTTTCAGAGAGTAGTGACCACGTTCAGAAACCAAGATAGCAAGGCCTTCGTAGCCGTAGTGCTTCATGGCTTTAAACAAGCCTTCTTTTTCCACACCTTTGAACGAACCTTGTGCTTTTAGCGCGTTGTTACGTGCAACCCAAAGCGCTGTTATGTTCGCGATGGTACCGCCAGAACAAAACGCTCCTAAAGAGTGGTTGGCACTGTGCATCCAGCGAGAATAAAACTGGTCGCTATCCTGATATATCAGGCGATGTAACATACCCAGAACTTGACGTTCTAGGGGAGTGAAAGCTTTTGAGGTCTCGATTTTTACTAGATTCTGATTTAGCGCAATCATGATTTTAGACAGCGGCATCAGGAAATAGGGTAGCGCAGACGTCATGTGACCAATAAAACTTGGCGACGACGTATGTACAGAATGAGATACAAGAGAATCGAGGAGATGCTCGGTATGTTCTGAAACAAACTCAGGCTGCTCTGGGATATGAGCATTCGAAAAATCTTTCTCAATCTCACGTAATGGCTTTTCTTCAGCCACAATGTGTTCACGTAAGAATTGATTCAGGTTTCGTGAAAGTTTGTCTTCGATTTGAGTGAGTGTTGAGTCTGGGCCTTCTGGTACTGTAAAGATACGTAGAAGACTGTCAAAGCTAACATCTGCTGTTTTTTGTTCCGTAACCATAGCAAGCGAGTTATTTTTCTTATATTGACGCGAGCGGGATAATCTAAACGAAAACGGGAACAATGTCCCGTCTTAATTATGAAATCCAACTTCCCATAAAAGCATAGTAAATTAAGGGTTATTTACACTTAATCGCTTCTAGTTTGGCGATCGACTGGTTGTAACGCTGCAGTGCTGTATCGATTTGCTTAGGGTGACTAAGCAGCTCAGCAAAGGCGGAACGTAGCTCGTAGTTTTGAGCGTGAGGTGTTGATTGGCGGTCGTCGAACGTTGTTTTCGCAATTCTACCAAGTTCATCATCACGTGTTGATAACGTCTTAATGTCGTGTTGTTCCAGTTGCAGCCAGCCTTCTACCGGTTGCTCTGTTGCCACTTTGCTTGAATCGTTCACAAGGTAGTAGTTTACCGCAGCGCGATTAAGCTCGAAGTGGTGCTTACGACCTTCTAGGAACCACTCGCTTACTTCTGTCAATTCTGGGTATTGCTCAGAAGTTAATGTAGCGAGGTCAGCATACCAACCTAAAGAGGCGTCGATGTACGCATCATATTTTTTTGCTTGGCACTGATTTGTCTCAGACATTGAATCTGCTGCAAAAGAGAAAGTCGAAGTTGAAGCTAGCAGTAATGCGACGCAAAGGCGTTTCATAGCGGTTCCTTTTGTAAGTTTATTCTTTTTATAACGTTGTCGTTACAGATTACCGTGATCATTATTTGTTGAGCAATGACACTTAGTGTCTTTTTATTTCGGTAACTGTATCGGTGTCTTGGGCATCGGTATTCGAGTTGCATTCTAATCTAAAACAAACGCTATTCCTGCGATCTAGTTAGCAAGAGATACAAAGAACAACATCAAAATCGGGACAAGCAAGCTGAGGATAAAGCCACTGACTATGGCGACTGGCACGCACCGAACGCCACCTGTGGTTTGAATGACAGGTAATGTGAAATCCATCGCTGTTGCGCCTGCATAACCAATCGATGTGCATGGGTAGCTCCGGATCAGCACAGGAATAAGTAT
>NZ_JBFRVX010000818.1:0-712 GCF_041475345.1 Vibrio sp. 10N.222.48.A3
GGTTATGACAAGTTGGATTTTTGAAGGCAACGGCGTTGTTGAAGAATTTGTTGGTGGTTACCACGATGCTCAGCAACAAAGAAAGCAGGCTATAGAGTACCGACAGGTTGAAAAGCCATCAAAGCCAGAGAAAGTAGTTGAGGAAACTCCCAAAACTGCGCCAGTTAAGGCTAAAGCTAAGAAGTTATCGTATAAGCTACAACGAGAACTAGAAGCGCTACCTTTGCGTTTGGAAGAATTGGAAACTCAAATTGAAACTCTTCAGGAAGAAGTCAACGATCCTAGCTTCTTTTCAAAATCTGTAGAGCAGACACAACCAGTATTAGATAAGCTATCTGCAGCAGAGCAGGAGCTTGAAGTTGCTTTTGAGCGCTGGGAAGAGCTCGAGGCACTACAACAGGAAAGTTAAGAAGTAATCATGACTTGTAATAAATTTAAATTAACAACAGTTGCAGCCTTAGTTTTGGCTGCAACTAACGCGAATGCTGCACTGTACAAGGTAGTTGAAGTCGCGACTCCTAGCTCAATTGTCGGAGCTTCTGAAACGTTTGGTGTCGCGATTCAACCCGCGGCGGTTACCGGAACTGAAAGTTGTTTTACCAATGCTACTATCGGTGGTGTCGCATGTGATAGCTTTAAGCTAGCAGGTGAAACTCGTAATTCGCTTGAAGCCATTAGTTACCGTGAAGAAGTTCCTTTTGCTATGGATGCT
>NZ_JBFRVX010000819.1:0-888 GCF_041475345.1 Vibrio sp. 10N.222.48.A3
GTTTGACCTGTCTTACATACTACGATGATTGGGTCGGCTTTGTGGCTTTCAAGGCTACCAAAGCTATTTGCTTTGATATCTGACGGCAAAATGTGAACTGCGTCAGTAATATGGCCCTTTTTGAACTCATCCTTAGTACGAATATCAACCACAACACCGTTTTCACGATTAATCATGTGTGTGGTTTGCGCTGCCGTGATCTCTTTGTAAGCTGCGTTTGATGTCTTGATAACGTTCGCAATGATGGCAACAACCAAGCCGATCCATACGATGGCTAAAATCATATTATCTTGAACAAATGGAACTAACTCTTGCATACCTTGAACTCTTATTCGTTATTGGGCGAAAAACTATAGGCCAAGAGTATAGCGAGATTTGGAGTTTGGTGTACATAGGATTATCAAACTTTGAACACTCTCAGGAGCAAAGTTTAACGATTTTTTTTGATTATATTTCCCGTTACATAGATAATAGCTGTATTTACATTTTTAGTTTTAAATGCGCAGTGTGGTTTTCGCTTATTGACCAAAGGGCGGTAGCGTGCCTGATAGTAGTGCTACTGCGTGTTGGTCTGTTGATTATCAAGGTTTATTTTAGGAGTTTTTGTGAAGATATTAGTCACCGGTGGTGCTGGTTTTATTGGCTCAGCAGTTATACGTCACATTATAAATAAGACAACGGACAGTGTGGTAAACGTTGATAAACTCACTTATGCAGGTAATCTAGAATCTCTTATAGAAGTAGATTCGAATGGACGTTACGCGTTCGAGCAAGTGGATATCTGTAATCGTTCAGAGCTTGACCGAGTGTTCTCTGAGCACAAACCGGATGCTGTCATGCATCTAGCTGCTGAGTCACATGTTGATCGCTCTATTACCGGCCCTGCAG
>NZ_JBFRVX010000820.1:0-3657 GCF_041475345.1 Vibrio sp. 10N.222.48.A3
CATCCTGAAGATAACCAAGTCCTTGGCGTTTCCTGTTCCGTGTCAGCATCCTTCCGACACCATTCATATTACCGATTCCTTATTTATCAGCAATGGTGCATAAGCGAATTTCTATATAATTATTTGAATGATAAATGTACGTATCGTTTTATTTCAATTGGTTACGGTGTCTAGGTGACTAATTTCGCCATCAAATATCGATATTTACTCACTGCCTTGTGAGAGATCTCGCACAAGGCCGCGAGTAAAAAGGGAGGATTATTCCCTACTGACCAATGGCTGCACCTTCACGACGAGGGTCTGCAGCGCCTTCTAAACCATCTTTTGTGATGCGAATCGCGTGTAAACCAGAGTTAAGATCGCGAACGTTGACCTCAAATCCCATCTTTTCTAGCTCAGGTTTGAAGTTTTCCGCTGATGTTCCTTTTTCCAAATCTAAGGTACCGAAGCGGTTTAGGAAGTGTGGTTGATTGATGGCTTGCTGAATATCCATGTCCCATTGGGTATGAGCAATGATCGCTTGTGCCACATAACCTATGATACGGCTGCCTCCCGGAGAGCCAATTGCCATGTAAGGTTTATCGTCTTGCATGATGATGGTCGGTGCCATTGAAGAGCGCGGACGCTTACCCGGTTCAAGTCGGTTGGCGATAGGCTTACCATCGTTATGGGTCTTGAATGAGAAATCTGTCAGTTCGTTGTTGAGTAGGAAGCCTCTTACCATCAAGCGTGAGCCAAAGGCATTCTCAATGGTGGTGGTCATCGACACGACATTGCCATCGCTATCTACAATATTGAAGTGGCTAGTGGACGGTAATTCAATAGAAACATCTTGGCTTCTCTGCATCGCGTGATCCCACGGCGGTGTGCCTGAAGATGCGCTTGCCAATGCCTTACCTGCGGTAATTAACTGAGCACGTTCCTGCAAATAGTCAGTATTCACTAACCCTTGGGTTGGCATTGGCACATAATCTTGATCCGCCATGTACATACCACGGTCTGCAAAGGCTAGGCGAGAAGCATCTGCTAACACTTGCCAAGATTTCGCGTCGTTTGGTCCCCATGATTTAAGATCAAACTGCTCGGTCATCGCTAAGATCTGCCCAACCGTTAATGCACCTGAACTTGGTGGACCCATTCCGCACACTTGGTAGCTCTCATAAGCAGAACAAACCGGCTCGCGCTGCTTGATCGAATAAGCGTCGAAGTCTTTCTGTGCTAATACGCCTGGGTTACCTTTCGCTGTTTGCACGGTATTGATGATGTCGGCAGAGATCTCACCTTGGTAAAAGGCCTTAGCACCGTTCTTAGAAATAGCGTTTAACGTTGCCGCGTACTCTGGGTTCTTAAGTTGCGTGCCAGCTGTTTTCGGGCTGCCATCGGCATTGAAGAAGTAGGCTTTGGTAGTGGCAAAGCGGCTTAGTCGCTGTTGGTCATTTTCAATCAAGGTGGCTAAACGTGGACTAATAGTAAAACCTTCTTCAGCCAGCTGAGCGATAGGTTTAATCAGTGATGCCCATTCGAGCTTGCCGTATTTCTGGTGAGTGTCCCACAGTAATTGCACCGTGCCTGGCGTGCCAACGGAGCGACCGCCAACCACGGCATCATAGAATTTAAGCGGTTGGCCGCTTTCGTCTTGGAATAGACGTGGTGTGGCATCAAGTGGTGCAGTTTCACGGCCATCGTAGGTTTTGAGTTGCTTGTCCTGGCCATCAAAATAAACAAGGAACGCGCCGCCACCAATACCTGAAGACTGAGGTTCCACTAAGCCAAGCATAAGCTGCACAGCAACCATGGCATCAATCGCGTTACCACCACGAGCAAGTACATCAGCACCGGCTTGTGTGGCAAGAGGGTTGGCCGCGGTGACCATCCAATCGTTGGCTTTAACGAGCTGTTTGGTTTCTAAACCACTACTTTGTTCGGGTGCGACGGAATCGGCAGCTTGATTTGCCCAACTGACGTGAGAGGCAAAAAGTAGGGTAGAAGTGGCGAGGGTTGTTAGTTTTGTTTTCCACTGCATGATCTTCTCCTTTTAATATGCAGAGCTAGATTGGCAGTGGAAAGATGAGATAGCCAGAGTGTTGTTAACGAATTGTAATCTTGATTCGAATTTAAGCGATTAAACCGGACAGCGACTGCCAAAGAATACTCACGCCAATAAGGCTGAATACCACGCCACATAAGCCATCGATGTATACCGTTGCTTCGCTGAGTTTCTTTTGCAATGCTTTAGTCGAAAGCATCCAAGCCAGTAGTGAGAACCAAAACAGAGACAGACCAAATAGGATGATAAGCGCAAAGCCTTTACCTGACAGAGACATGTCGGCAGGCACTAGGCTCGACATCAAGCTGATAAAGAACACCAAAGCCTTTGGGTTGAGAATATTGGTCGCAAACCCTTTCGAAAATGCCTGACGCTTATTGGTCAGAATCAGATCGTTGGCATTGACGGTATCGGCATCATCATCGTGGTTCTGAATGATTTGCCAGGTTGCTTTAAGTGCACCGTAGCCTAAGTACAGTAAGTAGCTACCGCCGGCTAGTTGGATAATGGCAAATAATGTCGGTTGTTGGTGGACTAGGTAACTGATTCCCGTCAGGCTCAGCAATGAGTGCAGCAAGATCCCGCAAGATAAACCAAGCGCAATGTACAAGCCTGTCTGGCGTCCGTGACGCGTCGCATTTTGCACGACTAACGCAAAATCAGGGCCGGGGCTCATCAAAGCGATGAAGTGGATAGAGGCTAGGGTGATCAGTATGGTGACTTCGTTCATCGTCAGTTCTCAATAACGTTGCCGCTATTTTTAAATAAGTAATCGTATTGAGCGTAGCTTACCGTGATTTGAAATAGAGCAATTGTAAATTATCAACACTTAGTTGATTTGTGAGGGTGGTACGCCGAACGTGGTTTTGAAAGCCTTAGAGAAGTGTGCTTGATCATAGAAGCCTACTTGGTGCGCGACCTTGGTACCACATATCCCAGATTTAATCAGACGCATGCTCTGTTCCATACGTAAACGGCTCAGCCATGCATAAGGCGTAATGCCCATTCTGTTTTTAAAATGGCGTTGGAATTGAGTCGTGGTTAAACCACACAACTCAGACAATTGTTCTAATCGCACTGGTTGATCCAAGTTCGCCATCAAGTAGTCTTTTAGCGTATCAATCGATTGATTACCCAGTTTGATGTCACTCTTCGATCCAAATTTCGCATAACGATCGACAATCGTCGAGAACCCTTCGAAAGGTAAGCAATCTTGAGCGAGCTGGCTGATGTTTTGATGGATTAATAGGCCGTGCAAGTTGCGTAATTGTGAAAATGCAGCTTGATCGGAGAGGATCAACTCAGAAAAGCCTAATGTGTGACCATTTTGCTTGGGATCGGCAAGATCTTGAAACCATTGGGGAGACACGGCAAACACACTGACTTGATAACCCGAATCGAGTTTGGAGTGCCCATCATGCAGCTCATCGGGTGGCATGATAACAACTTGGCCAGCACCAACATTATGGCTCGTCCCTTTATAGACGAATTTCTGCTGTCCTCGGGTAATTAAACCAATGTGAAAGTCCAAATGATAGTGGCGCTGGAAAGCAAACTCTTGGTATTGAGCTTGGATCAGGCTGATATCTTCTGTTGGGGTAGAGTAATAG
>NZ_JBFRVX010000821.1:0-4232 GCF_041475345.1 Vibrio sp. 10N.222.48.A3
ACCTTCTTGTACATTTTCCTGATTCTGGCTTTATAGCTCTCTTCAAACTGTTGTGAATCGATAACAGAGCGAACACCTTTAACCCCTTCAAACTCAGCTTCCATCTCAATTAAGCTACTCAATTTTTTGCTTTGACGAGAGCGATGGATAAGGAAGTAAAGTAGCAAAGCGCTCCATGAAGCAATCAGTATTAAGGTCATGTAAATATCTCCTTCACTGCTTGTTCTAAACCAAAGAATTTTGCGCGTTCATAAATCACAGAACGAGTCGATAAACCGGGTGTTCTGAACTCACCTTCCATTTTTCCATCTTTGAAATTTGAAGTCGCTTCGTAACGAAAAATGTCTTCCATCACCACGCTATCCCCTTCCATCCCGATAATTTCAGAAATGTACATCACCTTGCGGCTACCATCGTGGAGGCGCTTAACTTGAACGATAAGGTCTACTGCACTAACGATGGTTCTACGTATTGCGGATATCGGCAGACTGGCTGTTGCCATCATTACCATGCTCTCAGTACGAGCAATGGCATCACGCGGTGTATTGGCGTGCAATGTCGACATAGATCCATCATGCCCTGTATTCATCGCTTGAAGCATTTCAAAGGCTTCACCACCACGACACTCACCAACAATAATTCTGTCCGGGCGCATACGAAGGGCATTAATCACAAGGTCTCGAGCGGTGATTTCTCCTGTTCCTTCAACGCTAGCTTGTCGAGTTTCAAGCCTAACAATATGAGGTTTTTGTAGCTGTAGTTCCGCAGCATCTTCAATAGTAACAATACGTTCAGTTTCGCCAATGAAGCCAGATAATGCGTTCAATAACGTTGTTTTACCTGAACCAGTACCACCGGAGATCAATATGTTGCACTTGCAATGGCTCGCAATGGACAAAAGCTTAGCCATTTCGACAGACATCGCACCAAACTCAGCAAGATTCTCAAGCCTAATTTTTTGCTCTTTGAATTTACGAATCGAGATAGAGGTACCGTCTATCGCTAACGGGGGGATCACAATATTTACACGGCTCCCATCCATTAAACGAGCATCACAAAGGGGTTTTGATTCATCGATACGACGACCCACATTTGATGCGATTCGCTTAGCGATGGTGTTCAGTTGTTTTTCGTTAACAAATTGAATGGGTGATTGTTCAACCTTGCCATTGATTTCTATGAAGATATCCGAAGGACCGTTGATCATGATATCCGATATATCATCGTTATCGACTAAAGCTTGCAGGGGCCCAAGGCCTTTCAACTCATCGAGTAACGCTTTGACTAAGTCGACACGTTTCAATGAGCTGACTTGCAGCTGCTTCTTATCGATCAATATATTAACCGAGTCTTTGAGTTGTTCTTCTAGCTCTTGATTACTAATTTCAACAAGCGTAGCGGCATCTAGAGCATCAAAGATCTCATCTCGAAGCTGGATGTAAATTTCTTTTAATTGATTCATTTTCTAAACAAACTGAAACGTGATTTAGTTTTAATTTTCTTGCCTGTCAACGTGGCAACCATAGTTAGAACGGCAGTGGCAGACTTAGATTTAAGCAACTCATTAATACCTTGCTGTACCACGATTTTTTCTAGCGACGGCTCGTACATGAAATCAATACTATCTTTGGCTTTGATTCTCTCTTTCGCACTCGCGAGTGTCATCATGAAGTCTTTCGCTGGCCGATTAAGGTTGAAGATGATTTGGTGTTCAGATTTCCCGATCTTCTTCTTCAAAGAGTTATAAGAACGCAGTGAAGAAACCGAAGGTTCGCAGACAATAAAGATGCGATGGTACTTATCTGATAACTCCTGATCATGCATCTCTTCATAGCAAGATAAGGGCGCCGAATCTATGATAAAGTTATATTGATCAATGAGTTGATTGGAAAGGTTGTACAATGTAGATGCGTGATCAGTAAGGCAAGCAACATTTTTCTCTAGTACCAAGTAATCAAGCTTATCTTTCACACCATGTACATAGGTCTTAGCTATCGCACTGTCGATATCGATCTGATTCAAATCTATACTGTTGTGCTTGGCTTTCAAGCCTTTTACACCTATATAAATGTCACTATTTAGTGCTCCTGAATCATGATCCACCAAGAGTGTCTTTAGATTTGCTTGCTCTGCTAAGGAGTGTGCTAAAACAGAACTTACGCAAGATACTCCAATGCCACCTTTGGTACCCAAAACTAATATACGTTTGGCTACACGCGTTTTTTTAACGGTGCTTTCACCTTCTTGCGTCGTTTTAATTGCCGCAAGTAATGAATCAAGTTCAGGATCCCAAAGAACATAACTAGCACCTAATGCATGCACTTGGTTACGCAGCTTTATCGAATCAACATCACAGAGAACAAGCAAAGATATATTCACATCCAAACGAACCGAAATCTCGGAAACTTGCTCTATAACGTTGGAGGCACTACGAAGATCCAACACAACGTGGTTAAGCTTAATGTTTGACTGATTCCAAACGCCATCTAAATCAATATCGGTGACTTCAAGTGGTTTAGGGAAACCTTCAATAGCGTACAAATCATTAATAGATTCAGTTAGGGTATTATCATCAGACACAATGAGATCGGTAGCCTCAACCGTCGACTTCACTTTCGACGACGAATTACGAAACAAGATATCCAAGTCCATTACTATTTCGCCTTCTTAATTGGGTTAACCAAGCTGATGTTTCGGTTATGTTCAACACTACAACCAAATTGATAATCTTCCCTTTTCGAGAACACCATCACTCCACATTCGCTGCTTTTAATTCGGACATATCGACCTATGATTAAGATGTTTTTTTCTTGGTCATGATCGGCAAGTTCGATTTTATATCTGTCTTTTGCGATAGATTCCGACTTAAATCGATCTCGTAATTTGGCAACAAACTCACTCGCATCCGGTTTATATTTAACGTAGAACGTCGCCTTAGGTTCTCTCGCATTGAGCTCACGAATAAAGGCCACCGAGCGAGAGATTGAATCTTCACTACTCGCCATATCAAATTCAAAGCGCTCCTCCAGTTGCTCAATCACACTAGAGTTTGGGGTATCAACATGAGAACAAGCAGAAGCAATAAGAGCGATTAAAGTAATAACGATCCATCTCATTAGTTGAATCCTCCTTGGTTTATCGTGTTTTCAAGCTCTGGTTCGTCAAGTTCCGAAAGATCAATTCTAAGGAGTCTTTCGAGATCACTTGTGCGTCTAAAGCTTGGCAATTTGACCTGCTCTTGCTCAACCGGATCAACCAAGTTTACAGTCGCAACAATGATCAATTCAGTCTTGGAACGGTTGGTGGAAGAGTGGCTAAACAACGCACCTAGAATTGGAATATCTCCCAAGATTGGAATCTTGGTTAACGATTCACGCTCTTCCGATGTCAATAGCCCCGCCAAAACAAAACTTTGCCCATCTTTCAAGTGAACCGTTGTTTGAGCTCGTCGAGTTCGTAAAGAAGGCACAGAAATTAAGCCTGTCGTGGTTTTGTTTGATTCATCAATCGAGCTAACCTCTGGGATCAAGGTTAGGCGAATATTCTCTGTGTCAGTTACCTTTGCAACCATGGCCAACTTAACGCCGTATTCTTTATAAGAAATGGTAATCCCGTCTTCATCTCTGATAGCAATTGGTATCTCGCCACCGGCTAGGAAACTAGCCTGCTCACCTGAAATAACAGAAAGGTTGGGCTCGGCCAATACACGCCCGATTTTGTCATCACCACTAGCGGAAATAACTGAAACGATATCTTGAGCCGTAAAATCAAGTAGCTTATTTACAAAAGTACCCGGATCACCACTATCGCTATAAGTAACACCTAATTCTGTCAAAAATGAGCTAGATACTTCCGCGACCGTTAGCTTGACATTGATCTGCTCAGTAGTGAGTACTTTCAAGTTATTAATGACTTGATCGTAGTTGTACTTTGCCGTGTACTCTAGCTCGTCTAAGGCTTCACCGTCCGCATCCTTTAGTTCATAAGCTGCGCGGCGACGATCTTTCTTCAACATTTCACCAACAAGTCGATTGATTTTTTGTTTAATCTCTTCACTACCGACAATGCCATCTAATACAACTTGGTCACCTACATTGGAAACCACAACGTTTTCATCAGGGAATCTAGCAATGAGTGTTTGCTTCAATAGTCTTAAACTTTGGTTGACTACCAATTCTGCGTTATAAATTTCGTTTCCACCGCGATCATAAACAATCACAGAGGTCGTTCCT
>NZ_JBFRVX010000822.1:0-1938 GCF_041475345.1 Vibrio sp. 10N.222.48.A3
GAATCATATGGCGACATTGATGTAATTCTGAAGGTTGGCGCTGAGGTGTACGTCTAAGTGAAATTCAAGGTAAAGGTCAGTTTTCGTTCTCTCGTGCGGTGTATCTGCCATAGGCGTTTGTGACTCAACCCTAAGCTGTTGTATCATAAGAGGTAGGTTGAGTGTTTTTAATTAAAAGGTCCGCTAAACATGAATGTTTTAGTTACAGGTGGCATGGGCTACATTGGTAGCCACACAAGTATCCAGATGATTAACGCAGGTATGACACCTGTACTTTTCGATAACTTGTATAACAGTAAACCAAGCGTTTTAGAACGTATCGAAAAAGTATCTGGCGTTCGTCCTGATTTCATTGAAGGTGATATTCGTGATAAAGCGCTTTTAACTGAAACCATGAAGCAACACAATATTGAAGCTGTTATTCATTTTGCGGGCCTGAAAGCGGTTGGCGAATCTGTTACCAAACCTCTCGAATACTACGATAACAATGTAAATGGCACGTTAGTCCTTGTCGATGCAATGCGTGACGCTGACGTAAAAATATTAGTATTCAGCTCTTCAGCAACGGTTTATGGCGATCCTGCTAGTGTTCCTATCACAGAAGATTTTCCCACAAGCGCAACCAATCCTTACGGTCGTAGCAAGCTCATGGTTGAAGAGTGCTTAACTGACTTCCAAAAGGCTAACCCCGATTGGAGCATTACGTTATTACGTTACTTTAACCCCGTAGGTTCACACCCAAGTGGTGAACTCGGTGAAGACCCAAGTGGTATTCCAAACAACCTAATGCCATTTGTATCTCAAGTTGCAGTTGGCCGACGTGAATTCCTATCTGTATTTGGTAGTGATTACCCAACAAAGGATGGCACTGGTGTTCGTGATTACATCCACGTTATGGATCTGTCTGATGGACACATTGCAGCACTTGAGAAAGTAGGGCGTAAAGACGGTCTTCACATCTATAATCTGGGTACTGGCAACGGTTCAAGTGTATTAGATATGGTTAAAGCCTTCGAGAAAGCGAGCGGTCAAGCGATACCTTATAAACTCGTTGAGCGCCGTCTAGGAGATATCGCAGAGTGTTGGGCCGACCCAGCGAAAGCTCAGAAAGAACTGGGGTGGAATGCGACACGCACATTGGCTGAAATGACTGAAGATACATGGCGCTGGCAATCAACAAATCCTGATGGTTTCCCTGGTTGATTGAGTGATTTCATGAATAGTTAACGTACAAAAAGATGCTCTAGGGCATCTTTTTTGATCTAAATCGAATAAAAAGTGATTTGGTGGTTAAAAAGTATCATTCTGTATCGGTTGTTGTTATCATGCTCGCGAATTATATGTTTAATGTTAATTTTCTTTGGAGTTAATCATGGAACTAGGCCTAATCATCACTTTCATCATTGCTGCAGCAGTAATGGTAAAGAAAGAAATGGCAGAGAAATAATTTCACTTTACCCCTTTTTGATACAACTTTTAGTGAAATAACAAAAGCCAGCTTATCGTAAGCTGGCTTTTTAGTTTCTACAGTATTTTTTTGTATGGCTTTATTCTGGAACGACCTAGATCTTTAATGACCTAGGCCTTTAATAAACTTAGCTCTACAACGAACTAGATTTCTAACCAGTTAGAACTCGTAGTTTGCAGATATACCCCAGTTACGACCCGGTTGAGACTTAATATCGGTGTTGAACTTAGAATCGTGCCCACGGCCTGACATGTCATTGTACAGCCAATATTTTTTGTCTAATGCGTTGAATAGACCCGCTCGCAAGGTTAAATCCGTGACAGGGCGGTAATAAGCAGTCAAATCAACAACTGTGTATCCAGCCACGTTTACGTTGTCATCAGAGTTCCACTCATCTTTCGCAGCAACCATCTTAACATTTAAAGCTGAACCGAAAGTCTCGCGTTCGATACCAAGACCTAGCGTACCCG
>NZ_JBFRVX010000823.1:0-7010 GCF_041475345.1 Vibrio sp. 10N.222.48.A3
TGCGTTAAGGCAAAGAAAATGCTTGATGAAGCGGGTGTTGAATACCAATACCACGATGTCGTAAAAGACAGCGCAGCTTTGTATCGCATGATTCCAGAGGTCAAAGCGCACATTGGTGAGAAAACACCAGTAACCGTTCCTCAGATCTGGCTCGATGGTAAATACATCGGTGGAGCAGACAACTTAGAAGCATGGATGAAAGAAAATGGTTTAGATACCATCCCGAATAATGTTGTCGACCTATCCAACCAATCGACAGGTTAAACTCACACAGAGTTACAAATCCGATCGGGAATTAATCAGTGTTTTTTGTGTCCATCCACAACAAAACGAGCGATGACCTTCATTAATCGCTAAAACGAAAAAGGCCTTAAACTTCATCGAGTTTAAGGCCTTTTTAAATTCCGTTTTTGAAAATGCTTATTTCGCCATTTTCTTCATCATTCGCTTAAAGAATGATGCTTTTTTTGGCTTTGGCTTGCCATACAATGCTTCGTGCATCATGTTTTTTGCTACCATTTGACCAAGGTATGCGTGGCCTAGTTCGTAATTCATGCTTATCTCCGCACATAATCGATTTTCTTATGCGCGGATTCTACACTTAAAGCGGCCAAAAACAAGATCTAAATCACATTTTAGTGCAACTGACTCATCCTATTGCAACGTCCGTATTCTTGTTTCTGCGTAAATCAGCATTGTATCGTTATATCAATGAGTTAATGTTAAGTCCGTCTAACCTTGATTCACCATACCCATTTGCAATCCAAGACATTGGTTTAGACATTCATAAAAAAAGCAGCTCAAGAGAGCTGCTTTTTAAATACTTAGCTTAGAAACACTGACCTTAAAAAGGACACTATTCGCTAATGCCTAATAGTTAGTAACTAAAACACTAGCTACGCTTTGGCTGTCTGTAAGTTTTACCCGCAATTTGGTATGTGTCTTTTTGCTTTAATTCAAACATAGTTTCAAAGAACCAAGCTGCAAATTTGATTAAGTCATCGCCTTCATTCATGACATGTTCGATGTACTCTTGCTCTTCGCCTTGTTCATTTTCTTGAAGCGTCACGTGGTAAATACGCTTTTCGCCTTCAACTTCAGCTAGCGCAAATTGACCTGTTAGTGATCCAGCAGCCTCAGCGACTTCTGTATCCTCATTGGATTTCAATAACTCAAGTGCTTGAGGCAGGCCATCTAGTGCGCAGATAGCTTTTACCAGTACTTCAAATTCATTTTGCTGCATGTTTATTACCTATTAAATGGACGCTGGTATTGTAGAAAACCATCCATACAAATACAACGTATTAACGACTGTATGCTGAACTATAGCGAGCTAGCTGTTTAACTGGTCTGTACTTCAGCTGCTTAACTGTACTCAACTTCGGTAGCTGTGGCTTTCTTATTCATTCTCGTTGAAGACCAAAGTACTGTAGCCATACAAGCGCCAATAATCAGATAAAACACGCCGAGCTGTAGGTGAGTCGTCACCCAACTCTCGACTAGATATCCACCAAGTAAACCCGCCAAACACATCTGAATTGAACCTGACAGTGCCGACACCGCGCCCGCTTTCTTCTTATGAGGTTCTAATAGCATACTGATCGATAGAGGGAAGGAGATACCTTGAGCGATAGCTAACCACGTAAATGCCCACACTAAGTTAAAGATGGATAACTCATGAGTAAGTAACCAAGTCCCTGAAGCTAAAATGATCAAAATCGCAAGACTCATCAATTGTGGTGTACTAAACCTACGATTGAGCAAGTTCAAAGCCACGCTACCAATCAGTAAGCCAGCCGAAGGGACTATCATCAACGATCCGTATTCAGCGGCTGTCAGCCCCAATTGCTCTTGCATTAAGAATGGAAACAGCGATAGCGACACCAAACTCGCCATGTAACTCATCCAATTATAACTGGCACTGGTCAACACTTGGCGATTCGTCAACAAACGGCCATAGTTCTTGACCACTTGACTGACTTCAAAGCGGCTCTTCCCGTATGGTAAAGTTTCATGAAGAACAAAATAGCCGAGAGTGAATATCGCCAGTAAATACACAAGAACAAACAGGAACACCGCCTGCCAACCGAGGTGGAATGAGATCCAACCACCAAACACGGGCGCAATAATCGGCATGATCGAAGCGGTGACCGAAATATAAGACAGTGCTTTGGTCAGTTGAAGGCCATCATAGCTGTCGCGCAGCACACTTCGCCCAAGAACCGAGGCACTACCCGCACCTAGACCTTGCAACAAGCGACCAACCTCTAACGCCGTCATGTTGTCGGAAAAAACAACACAAACAACAGTACCAATCAAATAAACACCCTGACCTAACAAGAAGATAGGTCTTCTCCCCACGGCATCGGACATCGGCCCGTAAAATAGCTGAGACAAGCCAAAACCCACAAGAAACAGCGTAACGAGCAGCTGTACATCTACCTGAGTCACACTTAAGTCTGAAGCAATTAGCGGCAATGATGGTAAATAGATACTCACCCCTACCTGTCCTGTAGCTATGATCATCATGGCTAAGAGTAGCGGTGTTTTTTTAAAGGTCGATTGGCTCAAAAAATTCCCTATTCGTTTGTTATTTGTTCATCAGATGAGTTTACATTCAAAACCAATAATTGATAATTAGCTAAATTGGAATTTAATTAAGTCCCAACAGGAAATAGTATGGATTGGATTCTTAACGTAAAAAGTTATGTAAAAGTGGTGGAAGAAGGCAGCTTCAATGGCGCAGCGCGTAAACTCAATACCACCAGCTCAGCGATCAGCAAAAGAGTGAACTGGTTAGAAGAACGTATTGGCACTCAACTATTAAAGCGCACCACGCGCTCAATCAGCCAAACCGAAGCGGGGGCTCTCTTTTATCTGCGAGCCAAAGATCAGCTCGATAATTGGCAATCGATTATTGATGAAACCCGATCGGTTAACCAAACGCCTGCGGGCCTGCTAAAGATTGGCGCAACCATTGCTGTTGGTTCTAAGTTTCTCGTGCAATACATGGACGACTTCTTAGAAAAGTATCCAGACATTAAAGTACAGCTTATCACCACCACGCCAGGTCAATTACCTGAGCTTGGCTTGGACCTGGTGATCAGTCGTGAACTGGAACAACTCAACTCGTTAAGCTTCAAGAAAACACCACTATTTGAACACAAAGCCAGCTTTTATGCCGCTCCCAGTTACTTGGCTAAACATGGTTATCCCATCAACGAGCAAGACTTAGAACAGCACAACTCCTTAATATGGGGAGAGCGTCCTATTCGTGAAGTCACGCTAACTAAAGGACAACGCATCACTTTGAACGGTAACTTTGCGACCACCAATCCTGAGGCTTTGTTTCATGCCGCGAAGCGAGGAATGGGCGTACTGTTAACCATCAAAGCAATGATCAAAGAGGATCTTAAACAAGGGACACTGGTTCCAGTATTACCAAATATAACAGCCGACGAAGTGATGGTTTACGCGTACTACCCTAAGCTTGACTACTCACATACACGAACCAAGCTATTTTTAGACCACCTAAAAGATAGGCTAGACAAAGAAAGAAATAGTCAAATTTTTTGAAATATATCGCACTAAATTTGAAAAATCACACAACACGATCGATAATAAACTAGACGCATATCAAAATTATTAATGCAAGTTGCATTGTTAATATTTAAGACGGTGCTGCTACAAGATCGTATACACAAGATCATACACATACAGCTTACACACGATTCTGGTTGGCTACGGATGGTGACTATGACTCAACATACACGCAATTGCATGATAGACACAGAGCGCATTGGCCGCTTACTCAAATTGGAAGGTATCGACCTTTTAGAGTCTGCCGTGCTTACTTTGCATCAAACCTTCGGTACTCAATACACCAGTATCATTGAGAAAAAGCACTTCCCCGATCAAATGGTTCCTTTGGTCATTGCCCATTCTGACCATGTACTGCATGACAAAATAAACGCACGCCATGGTCACATATACCAACAAGCCGTTAATCAAAAACACCCAGATTGCTCATTTGCTCAGTATATCGTTCAGTCACTCCCAACATCAGCATTTAGACAGGAAATCACCTCACAGAACTCAATCGCTATCCCAGCACGCAGTCAAAGTGGCGAAGTCATGGGTGTGCTTTTCTCAACCTTTAGTTCGCCTATGAGTACAGATCAGCAACAAGATGTGATAAAACACCACCAGTTGTTCGCAGATATCGTCATTCACACCTTGCGTGAAATGTGGTTCAACGACCGTTCTGAGCAACTGGTTAATCAACTCAGTTACGAAGTATCACACGATAGTCTAACTGGGCTATTAAACCGTAGCTGCTTATCAGACACCTTGGAATCGATCACTCAGCAGAGTGTCACTCCCTTCACGCTCGCTCTGCTCGACATCAATAGCTTCAAAGCCATTAATGATATGCACGGTAATTATATTGGCGATAAGGTGCTTCAGTTCGTTGCAGAGACCTTGCGCCGAACCTTGCCCGACAACAACCTGACGTTCCGGACGGCTGGCAATGAGTTCGCATTCATTACCTATCATTCAGACCCAATAGCGGTTTGCAAACAAATACTGGATAAGATAAAGCAAGGTTACACTAGTATTGATATCAAAATCGATTTCGACGTCAGCATCGGCATTGCCCGGTCAGATGGAGACAATAAAGACGTAGAGCAAATCATCTTCAACACCAGTTTGGCGCTAAAAGAGTGCCAGCATAGTCAAGATACTCATATTCAATGTTACGACACTCACCTAAGGGTTCGTTACCAAAGGAAAGCCGAGTTAATCGCCGCCTTACGAAGTGAGCTTGATAGCACCATATCAGACAGTCAGGCACCTAATGACAATGGAATGTACGTGGTTGTACAACCAATCGTTGATCACATTGATACACGATGGGATTACTTCGAGGTGTTAACTCGTTGGAAAACCACAAGACATGGCGACATCTCGCCAGTGGAGTTCATTCAGGTAGCGGAAGAATCGGGGTTGATTGTGGAACTGGGTGAACGGATCATCGAATTGGTATGCCGCGCTAAAACAACATTGGAGCGAGGCTTAGGCTACAAAGTTAAGCTTGGAATAAACTGCTCCGCTCACGAGCTTACCGATTCTAAGCGTTATATTTCCTATCTCACTCGAACGATTGAACAGCATCACTTTAAAGCAAACGAGTTTGTCATTGAGCTAACCGAAACCGTGCTGTTATCTCCAACTCAAGAAACAAAGTCAGCACTCGACTTTCTAAGGGGACAAGGGTTCACGATCGCTCTAGATGATTTCGGTACTGGTTACTCAAGCTTAAATTACATTCATAGCTACCCTATCGATTGTATTAAGATTGATGCCACCTTTATTCGAAATTTGCTGACAAACTCAACATCCGAAAGTGTTGTGTGGTTGATTGTTCAACTGGCACACAGACTCAATGTGTCATTGGTTGCGGAAGGCGTAGAGAAGCGTGAGCAATTAGAAAAGCTGCACGCAATGGGGTGTGACAAAATTCAAGGATACCTCTACTCTCCACCTATGCGACCAGAAGCTATCGTTAGCTACGTCACTCACTCAGAACCTCTAGCCTAAACGCCGTTTACTACCTCAACCTAAAATCAAAAAGCCGCGAGCGTATCACTAAACATTTAAGTATTTAGTTCTGCACTCACGGCTTTAAAGGCTACATCATTACTCGCAACCATCTAGCTAACGGTTACCTTGACGACATATAGTCAGCTGCTAGCTATTATTCGATTGTTTTTCTAGAGCTTTCTTTAATAGCTTGTCGGCTTCATCTCTAGCGGCTACGAATGTCGCTTTTTCCTTTTTAGGTACGGAATCGGCCATCGGAATATTTGCTTTCATTGCATTGACAGGACGACCACGTTCGATCAATTCGTAATGTAAGTGCGCCCCCGTCACTCGGCCCGTTTTACCTGATAAACCAATACGCTGACCACGAGATACCGTTTGCCCTTTACGAACGAGGATCTTACTCAAGTGTAGGTAGCGTGTTTTGTATGTGCTGCCATGCTGAATCACCACATAGTTACCCGCATATGGGTGCTTACGAGTCATGATCACTTTACCATCACCTGTTGCTTGAACGGGTGTGCCAATTGGCGTCGCGAAATCTGTGCCGTTATGCGGAGAGACTCGCCCAGTCACAGGGTGTAAGCGCTTAGGATTAAACTGAGAACTTTGACGCCAACCACGGCTCACAGGGTAACGTTGGAAAGCGCGTTGTAAGCTATCGCCATTGGCATCGTAATATTGTCCGTCAGTGTGTAAGTACGCTGAAACAACACGGTTACGGTTCATGATCTTGATGGCTTCTATTTCACGTTTCCCGGTTGCGACACCATCAACGAATTGCGCTTTTTGAAGCACTTCAAACTGATCACCCGCACGTAAGTCTCGGCTGAAATTCAGCTTATCTTTAAGAAGAGTCACAATATGGTCAATCTCAATACTGTTCAGGCCAACTTTGTTCGCTGACATAGAGAAACTGCCATGGATATCGCCCACTAAAGGCTTTTGCTTCCATTCACCCGGAATAGAAATGTCTTCGAATTCGTAGCTGCCGTCATCAAGCAGTCGATAAACCACTTTGTCCGCGACACTAAATTGAAGTTCCATTTTTGAAAGGTTGCCCGTCGCTTCGTCACGCCAAAAGCGTAATGTATTACCCGGACGAAGCGTGTCTAACGCAAGGAAGTTCAAATCGGTTTCCATCACGCTCATCATCGAGTTATAAGAAAACCCAAGCTGAGTGAAAATGCTACTTAAGTTATCGCCTGATTGAATTTGATATTCAAACGTCGGTGGCTCGATAACGGTAGCAGAAGGAGGTGACAGAATTGACTCAATAACGGTTGAGTCTGGCAAATCAAGATCGATCGTTTTCGTCAGATTTGATGGTGAATATTGCAAAGCAACACTTATCACTGCAATAAGTGGCAGACCTAAAATTGCTGCTTTTTTTACAGGTGAAAGCT
>NZ_JBFRVX010000824.1:0-1137 GCF_041475345.1 Vibrio sp. 10N.222.48.A3
CTTCAGAGAAAGTCGCGTAGTTATGCTCTAGCTTACCAACTCGGCTGCTAAAACGGTTATACGCCATCACAGCTGGAATCGCCGCGAATAGGCCCATTGCTGTCGCGATCAGTGCTTCTGCAATACCAGGAGCAACCATTGCTAATGTCGCTTGCTTCACTTCACCTAATGCGATGAATGAGTGCATGATGCCCCAAACCGTACCAAATAGGCCAATGTATGGGCTGATAGAACCGACGGTCGCCAAAAAAGGTAAGTTCGTTTCCAGTTCATCAACTTCGCGAGCAACCGCAACACGCATTGCACGACCAGTGCCTTCCATGATGAAGTCTGGAGACGCTGCATTTGATTTTCGAAGGCGAGCAAACTCTGTGAAGCCGGCGTAGAAAATCTCTTCAGTACCAGAGAGTTCGTCTTTGCGCTTATTACTCTCTTGATACAATTTAGCGAGATCAACACCAGACCAGAACTTATCTTCAAACACGTCAGTTTGTTTAGTAGCTTGAGATAATACTTTGCTTCGTTTGATGATCATCGCCCAAGAAACAACAGACATGCCCATGAGAATTAGCATGACCATCTTAACTAGTAAGCTAGCTTCTAAAATTAGGCCTAAGATTGAGATTTCAGCAGTCACTATTCGTTAGCTCCGTGAGAATAAATGTTGGCATTGCTTTGGGTTTCATTTTTTGATTGTCGATACATGCTACCTTAACCATTGCTTTACACAATGCTTTGCCATCAGGATTTACGATCTCTTGACAGAAGACCAAGGTAGCTCGCTTCAACTCGTAAATATTTGTAATGACTTGTAAAGAATCATCAAGGCGCGCACCTTGAATAAAATCGATGTCCATATGTCGGACTACAAAACCGATATTTTGTTCTAACAAGACTTGCTGAGAGACGCCAATTGAGCGCAACATCTCAGTTCGAGCGCGTTCGAAAAACTTAAGATAGTTTGAATGGTATACAACACCACCTGCATCGGTGTCTTCGTAATACACTGTCACTGGCCACGTAAATGGCTTAGATAATCCCCGCAATTTGATACCACAATTCAAAACGATAAAGATCTCACTATAACCTAACTCCTTATCATTAATAGTATATCGCTGTGAATTTTTTGATTTAAGA
>NZ_JBFRVX010000825.1:0-2404 GCF_041475345.1 Vibrio sp. 10N.222.48.A3
ACTTAGCTTAATCCCGCTTTACCTATTCACGTTTCTTCTACTCACATCTGCTTATTCTTTCATTGTTAAATAATAATCGAGAACAAAACAATGAAAACCATGAACCATTTACACGTGTTAGCTTTCTTAGGTTTAGTCGCTTCAATGATGACGTTTAATGCGAGTGCCGCCTCAGAAATCGATGCGAGGCACTTTGCCAATGGTAAAGCCAAATACACGCAGCTTTGTCGGGTGTGTCATGGCGACAAAGGACACGGTGATGGCCCCACTGCCGCTTCATTGCCACACAAGCCCGCCAATATCGCTAATAAACTAGGCGGCTTTTTTACCAGTCCAAGTTCTTTGGCGGATGACATTTTAGAAGGTAACGTAGAACAAGGTATGCCAGCATGGCAAGGTGTTATCACAAAGCAAGACGCGTTAGATGTCTTGTCATATATAGATTCAATTCAGTAAATTTTCACTTGTTTGAGCATTCTTGTATAAACACCATGAGGGGCTACATTGTCACGCGTGGCTATATCGGGGACTGCGATTACTTGATCGCTTTCCAATAATGATAAAGCCCGTTGATATCTGAAGAACACATCAACGACATCGCGCCTTTGATCTGTTCTTCGCTCCACTCCCACCATTTCATTTCTAACAACTGAGCAATCTCAGTGTCATCGAATCGATAACGGATATGACGTGCAGGGTTTGAACCGACAATCGAGTATGGCGCTACATCTTTGGTCACAACCGCTCTACTCGCGATAATCGCCCCGTCACCAACCTTAACACCACTCATGATCATCGCTTCTGTACCGATCCACACATCATTACCAATCACAGTATCGCCAGAGCGTTCAAAGCCGTCGATCGCACCTTCAAACTTCTCGTCGTCTTGATAGAAAAACGGGAAAGTGCTGACCCACTGATTTTGGTGGCCTTGGTTTCCCGCCATCATAAATACGGCACCTGAACCAATCGAGCAATAACTGCCGATGATCAACTTGTCGATGTCTGTTCTATCAGGTAGCAGATAACGCGCACAATCATCAAAGCTGTGATTGTGGTAATAACCTGAATAGTAGCTATGTTCGCCCACGATGATGTTTGGGTTGGTCACTTGTTCTTTCAGTGACTTTCCGACAAACGGGCTCTCAAAATAGTTTTTCATGTTTGTACTCTTAGTTTCGTTCTTTTAGTTAGGTACTTGTGTTGCGTGTTGATGGTATTAACTTGTTTATCTTAGTGCAAAGGCCAACGTGCCCTACCGACCGCCTGCAATATCAATAAACGAGCCGGTGACATACGAAGCCTCGTCCGATAATAACCACGCGATAGAGTTAGCGACTTCTTCTGGTGTGCCACCTCGTTGTAATGGTAACTGCGAAGCGAGTCTGTCTACGCGATCAGGCTCTCCGCCGTCTGCGTGCATTTCAGTGTAGATACAACCTGGCCTTACACCATTAACTCGGATATTACGCGCAGCCAATTCAAGCGATAAGCCTTTGGTGAGTGAATCCATCGCACCTTTCGATGCTGCGTAATCCACGTACTCAAATGGTGCGCCCGTTCGCGAAGCAGCAGACGATACATTCACGATCGAACCCGCACCGTCAGCTTGTTTGATAAAGGCTTTACTGCACAGGAAGCAGCTTGATACATTCGATTTCATCACCTTTTCAAAGCGATCCAATTCGATGTCAACCAAAGGTGACTGAGTAAATAAAATCCCGGCATTATTGACCAAGTGAGTCACTGGGCCTAGCTTATTACGTGCAATCTCGAATAAGGATTTTACGTCCGATTCAACAGACACATCCGCCCGAACACTGATAGCGGTTCCGCCTTGTTCACGAATATCATTAACTAGCTCTTCCGCTCGCGATTCATTGTGTATGAAGTTAACGCATACGGCATAACCTTTACTGGCCAACAATTTAGATGTCGCCGCGCCAATGCCTCGGCTCCCGCCTGTTACAATCACTACCTTGTTCAATGAAACCTCCTAATGCCACTTGTTTGTTATAACCTGATTATTCGATACGACCTGGTTTTTCGTTACAAACTGATCGTATCGACACAAACTAATTGTTCGATACAACCTGAATCCACTGCGATCGCCAAGCCGGCGCTTCGAATGGGTCTGGCCAAAACTCAGTTTGCTTTTGAATTAAGCCATCAACAACCGTGTGAAAGGTGATCACTCGGCCTTTCAACACACTGTCTGTAACCGAAACGTCCGTTACTACGGTATCACCTTCACAGACAATTGAATTGAGCGCGAACTCCCAAACACCATTAGCTGGGTATTCAGCATTGACTGCCGTGAAGTTATCACGCCCTACCGTCAATTCAGACGACTGAGGCCAATAACCTTTAAAATCTGTGGCTAGCCATTCACTTGCCTTTGCAA
>NZ_JBFRVX010000826.1:0-2601 GCF_041475345.1 Vibrio sp. 10N.222.48.A3
AGGCAGTCATATGCAAAACGATGTCTCTTCTACGCGTGACTCTACTCAGCGAACGGCTCAACGATCTACTCAAAAAGCGCCACAACCCAAACCTGAGAAGAAAAGCCTCAGTATTTTATTTGAGCTCAGCAAATTTATTCAGCCCTATAAAGGCCGTGTGATTGCAGCATTGATTGCGTTGATCTTCACGGCGAGCTTAACCCTTTCAGTCGGACACGGTATTCGTCTTCTTATCGACCAAGGCTTCAGTCAACAATCGTTATCAGATTTAGGCAGTGCGATTCAATTCATCATGGTTGTAGTCGTGTTGATCTCGATTGGCACCTTTTTCCGCTTCTATTTAGTCTCTTCTGTTGGGGAGCGTGTTAGTGCAGATATTCGCCTGTCGGTTTTCAATCACGTGGTGACACTTCATCCGAGTTACTTTGAAACCAATGGCAGTGGCGACATCATGTCGCGTATCACAACCGACACAACTCTGCTTCAAAGCATTATTGGTTCGTCGTTTTCTATGGCGATGCGTAGCGCATTAATGTGTATTGGCGCAATCATCATGCTGTTCGCGACCAACATTAAGCTAACGCTGATCGTGTTGGCCTCAGTGCCGTTTATCCTGATTCCGATTTTGGTATACGGTCGACGAGTGAGAGCCCTATCTCGCCAAAGCCAAGATTCGATGTCTGATGTCGGCTCTTATGCTGGCGAAGCGATTGAGCATATTAAAACGGTGCAAAGTTATAGCCGAGAAGCACAAGAGAAAGCGTCATTTGCGATTGAAGTGGAAAAAGCATATGAAATTGGACGTCAGCGAGTAAAGCAACGCGCGATTCTTATCTCTGGTGTGATTGTTATCGTGTTCAGTGCGATTGCAGGCATGCTTTGGGTTGGTGGCAGCGATGTCATCAACGGTACGATGTCGGCAGGTGACTTAGCGGCGTTTGTCTTCTATGCCATTATGGTAGCTTCGTCATTAGGTACCATTTCTGAAGTGATGGGTGAATTGCAACGTGCGGCAGGTGCGACAGAACGATTAATTGAAATTCTACAAGTTGAAAGCCATATTGTTGCGCCTGTAGAAAACCCAACATCACTCGATAACGTGACACCAGAAGTCGCTTTTGATGATGTGACCTTCTGTTACCCATCAAGACCCGACCAGCCCGCAACAAGCAACCTCACGCTAACGGCCCATGAAGGTAAAGTGTTGGCATTGGTTGGCCCGTCTGGCGCAGGTAAAACCACCCTATTTGAACTGCTGCAACGTTTCTACGACCCACAAATAGGCAAAGTAACCTTAGGCGGTGTTGAACTGAATCAGTTTGATCCTAACGAGCTAAGAAAGCAGATGGCACTGGTTCCACAGCAACCTGCTCTGTTCAGTAACGATGTGTTCCACAACATTCGCTACGGAAACCCGAAAGCAACGGACGAGCAAGTTATCGAGGCCGCTAAAAAAGCACATGCACATGAGTTCATCCAAAACCTACCTGAAGGCTATCACAGCTTTCTTGGTGAACGCGGTGTTAGGCTTTCTGGTGGCCAGAGACAACGTATTGCGATTGCTCGTGCCATCCTAAAAGATCCAAACATTCTATTGTTGGACGAAGCAACCAGCGCACTAGACAGCGAAAGTGAGCATCACGTTCAACAAGCTTTAGAAGAGTTAATGCGTGGCAGAACGACGATCATTATCGCTCATCGTTTATCAACAATTAAACACGCCGACCAGATTGCGGTGCTCGATAAAGGACAGCTAGTAGACATCGGCGACCACCAGTCTCTCATCAATAGCTGCGAATTGTACCAACGCTTAGTTGAACTGCAATTCAAACACCTTAGTGCGTAATCATTGAGTGGATGTGCGTAAGTCGTTTGTTTAGTGAGACACTAATCAATAAGTAACGAAAAGTTAAGTCACTGACATTGTGTGGTTTCAAGCTTCAAAAACTTAAATCACACGTGTTGCAGTTTTGTTAATTTAGCGGTAGGGTTTTTATTCCAATAACAACTTATCCCGATGAAGGATAAGCAGATTACATTAATTACCCAGATAACATTAACTACACAGATAACAATAAGAGAGTTCGCATGGAAGCACTATTATCTGACTACCCGGTAGTAACAGAAATCCCTGTCGCTTGGGGAGAAATGGACGCACTCAATCACGTTAACAACGCCGTATATTTTCGCTATTTCGAAACCGCTCGCTTAGATTTTTTCAAGCACGTTGAGCTGATGGAAGAGATGGCGATTACCAAAGTTGGTCCTGTTCTTGGTGACACTTACTGTAAGTATTTCCGCCCAGTCACGTATCCAGATACCTTGATGATTGGCTCGCGTGTTACAGACATTCAAGACGACCGCTTCACCATGGAATACGCGATCGTCAGTAAGGCTCAACAGAAGCTGACGACAATCGGCACTGCGACCATCGTTATGTTCGATTTTGCTTCAAACCAAAAAGCGCTGCTTTCACTGCGTTTAACCAATGAAATCGAGAAGATGAACACGTTAAAGAGCCCATGCTTCAAACAAGAAGCCGTGACGGAATAACGTATTCGCTGATTAAGAATAATCAGATACAAAAAGACCACTCGATTG